>JBAUIB010000161.1:0-2038 GCA_049680585.1 Phormidesmis sp. | reverse complement strand
CTTCACGTCTGTGAGCTGATGGTTCGCTGTAAGGAGGGGGCGGTGCGGGTGTCGCTCGAGGTGTGGACAGGTATCGAATCGCGCATACTTACTGTGCCCACCGATAGCGAGGCAACAGTAGATTAGGCAGGCGATACTGATAGAATGAAACTATCTTAAAAATCTATTTCGTACCGAGAGATGTCCACAGTCGAGAAGATTGAATCTAGATGATCTGTATCGTTTCAATTGTATAACTGTAATTATGTCCACTGGTCAATACTATGGTTGCGAATCCCATTTGCTGGACAGCTAAAGATTTAGAGGCTATGCCTGATGACGGTGGCTGGAAGCGGTATGAAATCGTCAACGGAGAGCTGTTTGTGACTCGTGCACCCCACATTCGCCATCAAGGAGCCGCTGGTAAAATTCACGTTCGCCTTGATAATTGGTCTGAAGAAACGGGCTTAGGCAGCGCGTTCCAAGCACCTGGAGTTATTTTTACTGATATCGATGCCGTCATTCCCGATGTTGTGTGGGTCAGCAATGAACGCTTGGCGAATGGCATTGATGACGCTGGGCATTTCATCGTCGCGCCAGAACTGATGGTGGAAGTTTTGTCTGCGGGCGAAATCAATGAACAGCGAGATAGAACGGTTAAGCTCAAGCTGTATTCTCTTCATGGCGTGCAAGAATACTGGATTGTTAACTGGCGACTCAAAGAGATTGAAATATACCGACGAGAAGACGCACAGCTCAAAAAAGTGGCAAAGTTACTGGCCGCAGATAAGCTGACATCGCCCCTGTTACCAGGGTTTGAATGCGCGATCGCCCCTCTCTTTTCCTAGCTGCCTAGCGAGAGTTGTTGTCAGCAGGCGAGTCAAAACACGCGGCGGGCCGACTGGCTAATCGATTGACGGCTTGGTAGGCCCAGTCCGTCGGATAAACATCTGAGAACGCAGAAACAAATTGATCGGGTCCGCAGGCGGCTTGTTGGCTAATAGTGGACTCTGACGGAGAAGAGAGGGAAGGAAGAGTCTCTATTTGAGCTGGTGACGTTTGTCCAGTGGGCTCTGTACGCTCTGCACGACGCTCGGTGGTCTCTAGCTGGACTTCGGGAAGTGGGACGGGTAGTGATTCGGGGGCGATCGCACCCGACAAAGCAGACGCAATCAAAAGACTGATGGGCATGAGTTTACTGATGCGAATAGAACATCTAGCAGATTATGTAGAGATCATACACAGATCAAAAAAGGGTTGCCTGAGATCAGCCTGAGAATGGGCCTGCCAATCGCAGCCCCGACAACCCAACCCTGACAACAATTTGTCAGCAGGTAGTTGACAGGCTAAAAAAACGACTGATACGCTACTACCTATAGCTGCTGCAATGTGAAACCCACCCAGCAACAGCTGACCACCCAAAAATTTAGCAGTCGCTGCCGATGATTGCGGGAACAGTCATCGACAGCTCGCCCCCTCGCTGAGAACCCAGCAAGGCGGTTGTGGATAATGATGCCACAGCCACCCTGACTCCTGGCAAGTTGGGGTGGCTAAGTTTTTGGATTTCTTCCACTAAACCCTCAGTTTGGAAAAATCCAATGAAACCCATTGCCTATCTCGCCAGCGATCTGCCCACTCCTGCGTTCGACCTCGAACAAGCAAACACAGAGAGAGCCACACAAACGGCCTCTGCCCGCCTCGATCCAGGGAGCCCGCAAAAAGAAACCCTGCGTCACATTCTGCTGGGTAGCCCCGGTGCCGTTCGCCAAACTATTTATCTGCTGCACTCTCTGCACTATGCAGAGCCCGTGCTGTGGAGCCCGATTATGAGCGTGGGCGAAGAGATGATCATCACGCCCGCCCAAGGAGAAGCCATGAGTTTGTTGCGACGCAGTTTGTAGGGGCAACCTGCAGAACCTTTGGCTGATCTGGCTATTGACGAGCCGCTATTAGTTGGCCGCTGTTGATTGGCCGCTACGGAATAGGGCCAGCATCAACACACCGCCACATATGCAGCGCTAAGTACGAGCGATAGGGCCGAAAGCGAGCAGCCGTGCGG
>JBAUIB010000160.1:0-1506 GCA_049680585.1 Phormidesmis sp. | reverse complement strand
AAATGAAGGTTGCGGATGACCGGAAACCCGCGATCGCTCTGATAGCGGACCTGCACCGGCCCTCTAAAAAAGGTCTGGGGCCCAGGCGGCTCTAAAAAGCGCAGTCCGCCTTCACTCAGCACCTCTTCCTTAAGCGCCGTTTGCAGCGAGACCGTTACCATTTTCTCTGTATCTGTTGGGTTATACAGCGGCAGACTAAGGCTGTAGTGGACGCCATAGTTACCGTGAGCCTGATAGGCCGTATCCGGATAGCGGGCTATCAGCGGGGCAGACTGTACCTGCTGGGTACCCATTGTGCCAGCATAGAGGAGGCTAATTCCATAGGAAAACGCCTCGCCTGCGGCGGGAATGGTCAGGATAGGGGCCTCAGCCGCTGTATCAGCGTCGTTCGTCAGATCTGTTGCGGGATCTGTTAGGGTTGCCTGCCACTGTGATCCTTCGGAGACCCCAGCCACTCGACCATAAATTAGCGGGACACCCTCGGCTGGTGGTAAGGGAGTTGGCGGGCGATCGCGTGGCCCAGCCAGCCCGCTATTTTGTAAAAGCTGTTGCCAAGACGCCAAGCTCGGCGGGACTTCACGACCTGCCTCATCCAATCCTACGATTTGAGCGAGGCTGGCCAAGCGTACCTCCCCACTGCTCTCTAGCTGAACTAGTGTAGAGCGCCCATTGATCGGCTGTTCTAACTCACGGATGGGAATCGGTAAATTTATCAATAGATTGCTCTGACCCGGCGCAATCGTCATCTCTGTTGGGAAAATATCCTGCCGCCGCGCTTGCAAAATATCGCCCATCACCCGACTACCCGGTCCTGCAAACACTGGATTAAGCGGGCTAAAGGGAACAAAACCAGGTAGCTGAATAAACGGCGCGTCAGGTTGGCTGAGGTAGCTCGCTCCCGACAACACTCGTACCTCTACAGGCACTGTGCCAGGATTGTGAACGAGCACCCCTAAATACAGGCTATCTAGCTCTTCAGGAACCTCTGCGTCGAAATCTAGCGCCTTGTAAACATGGTGAGCAAAAACATCGAACCGTCCCTCAAATGCAACGTCGAGATGGGCTTCGGGAGTCGCCATTCCGCTAGGTGCAAACGTAGAGAGTAAAATACCTGGCTCGCCCACTAGCTCGGGGCTGTTACTGTTAAACACGCGAACAGCATCTAACTCACCCGGCAAAGCCCTGAGCGGCTGCTCTACGACAATCTCTGTTGGCTCAGGCGGCGGCGTGTCAACCTGAGAAAGGGTTTGTGTCAGCAAAAGCGTAGTCAGAAACATGGGCACTTCTAAAGTTAGGGATCAGTCGTTACTGACTTATCCTCCCTGATAGCAGGGTTGAAAGGGTATTTTTGCAACACCACTTTGCAACCACCACTCTGCAATGCAACACCATCAATTTATTCTCGTAGCCAGTACGGCGTAAATATGCAAGAAATCTCTGATGACGGCGCGCCTATTTCTAGATCGCAAGATAGGGACATGGATAAACAGACTTGCCGTGTCTATT
>JBAUIB010000159.1:0-2638 GCA_049680585.1 Phormidesmis sp. | reverse complement strand
GCAAACTCGGCTTCCATTGGGAAAAGGGGCTCACCTCGCTCACCTTCCCAGCGATACAAATTCCACCAGCCCGTAGCATCGCTAATAAAGTGCAAAGTCCCCGCCGGTGACCACTGCGGCTGACAGACGGACTCTTTGATGTTGCCGACTAGCTTGCGCGGCTGACTTAAACTACCGTCCTCACGGACATTGGCTAACCATAGCTCTGTCCCGTCCCAAGGCATTTGCGGATGATTCCAGGTAATCCACACGAGCTGAGTGCCATCTGGGCTCATCCGAGGCGAGGCGTAAAAGTCGTTGCCGCTGACTAATATTTTGGGCGTGCCGCCTGATAGCGGGAGAGTGGCGATCGCATTGATAGCCTCCCCACTCTGACGATGATCTTCAATGACGCAGATCAACCGCTCTCGCCGCGCATCGACAATAGCATCGGCATAGCGCACTGATGCTGCAGGTGTCACCTCAGGCGTTAGTGCTACGGGTGCTTGCCCTGATGGCTGCCGGTACAGCCGCTGGTCGGCGAAGTTTGAAAAATAGACTGTGCCCTGATGCGCTGTATACGCACCCCCACCGTACTCGTGCACTCGCGTGCGCACATTAAAGGGGGCGGGTGTCATTTCACTGACGCTGCCTGGCTCATTCTCCGGGCCATAGCGCACCACTAGCTGCCGTCCCCCTTCCGTAGGCCGCAATTCACTCCAGTAAATATCTGCGCCATCCAATCGCACTGCCCCTAGTCGAATAGAGCTAGAAACAATCAGATCTGACGTAATTGGCGATTTCCAAGACCCGTACGGTGCTGCATGAACCATAGATAGTGACAGAATTTGAGAGAGGCTGCTGTCTTACATTCTATAGTCGATACGGACTGTCCACTGCCGGGGCCTGAAAAACGATGTGCGCGCTAGGCTGGCTATGACGTCAGGATTACAGAACTGGAGGACTCGCCGTCATCATGGCCAATATTCACCCACCGCACCGCAAAAGCATCAGTCGGGCGTTGATACTTAGCAGTACCTTGCTTGCCGGATTAACCGCTAGCCTTTTAGGGAGCGCCTCGCTCAGCCAAGCGCAGACGACAACTCCCCTACCTGAAGTCGAACCCAACGCCGATAGCGAGCCGCTGAGCGAAGATAAGCGATTTGAGTGCCAGCTTTTTGAGGGCGATTTTACCGTGATGTATCGCCCAGAAAGTCAGCCCGAGCAGGTGTATCCTTGGGCAACGCCTGGTGCAATGGGGGGTGGCTGGACGGCTGAAAATCGCTGCTATACGATTAGCGATCGCCTAGAATCCTATCGCCCCGAAGGGCTCGCTGAGCTTCAAGTCGGCACCGAGAACGGCTATGACATTGTCTGCGCGACCACCGAACAAGTCCCAGGCTTGTGCAAAATCGTCTTCACCGTTCCGCCGGGTCAAGATCCTGTTGTGACCCGCGATCAGGTCTTTGAAAATCTCACTCTCGCCGACAGTGGCACCAACACGACTGTGGTCAATACGTATACAGGCAGCAACAACAATATTCTAGGCCAAATCAACGAAGCACTGGGTGGTCTGTCCATACCGGGCGTTTCTGCCCCCTCTAGCCGCGCCGGTATCAACCTCAAACCCTTCCTAGACGAAGCCGATGGCGGCACTGGGACAGCGTTAAGATCCGGCACCGCGCCCGGCCGCACTTTGAATCCAGATAGTTTCCGATAAGACAAGTTCCGATAAGACAAGTACTGCAAGCGCTTTAAAATTTTCAAGCAGCCTCTCTGAAGTCGAAGATCAAAGAGGCTGCTTACGTGTGACTAAATGGAGCTATAAAACGAAGGCGTTAGGCACTCTGCTGGGCCTTGAGGTATTTGCGCGTACCGATGAAGCTGAGCATGAGCAGGCCCCCCATCACAGAAGGTTCCGGAACCTTTTCAGGCTCATCGCCATTGCTCCACTCTAAGCCCGCGATCGCACCACTTCCTGGATAGTCAAATCGCACTTTCGCTAGATAAGCTTCGTTGATATCAAACCGGAAGAGAGAATTGTCGCCATGAGTATTGCCAACCTGTGTCAGAGTCACACCATTCATCGTGACAGAAGTTCCCTGAGCGGCCGCTGCATTTCTGCCATTAACCGCCTTGTGTTCAGCGATCAGCGCGTCAACATTGATATCGAGCACTTTCTGGTTGTCAGCGTCAAACCCTTTGATCCTAATGCCGCCGCCGTTGTCATCAATATCTAAGAGAGAAAAGCTTTTGAAGGCAACTGTATCAGTGAACTTAAAGTTGACCTTACCGCCCCCCGCCTCATCATCAGGGGTATAGACACCATTCGATGCAAAGAGATTTTTGTTCTTGTTATCTTCTTCTTGAATGATCAAAACATTGCCTTGCTCAGGCGTTCCCCAATCAGACCCTGTTTCTAAATCGCTATCTCTGCCGCCAGCCACGATAGTGTCGTACGTCATAAACTTAGCGTGCTGCTTTGTCCGATTATTGCGGCCAAAGATTTTCTCTAGACCCCAGTCGGCCCACTGAGTGGTATCAATCGCACCATTGGACTTAGTTAGCACTTCTCCTCCGTCTGCACCTTTATCAAAATCGAGGACAAAAGTCGCTGCTAGGGCGGATGGGACAAATGCACCGCTGACTGCTGCAATCG
>JBAUIB010000158.1:0-24864 GCA_049680585.1 Phormidesmis sp. | reverse complement strand
TCTGAGCGCGTCTATTCAAACCGTGCAAGGCATTATCGAGATCGAGCGGACGCAAAATGAGCGCGTGCTAAATCGGACAGTGGCGATCGCAGGTGTTGGCATCAGCGCTGCCTCCCTTGCCGCCTCCAGTATTGGCGACAGGGCCGATAGCCTCGTGCAGGCATGGCACCCCGCTCCTACAGATCAGCCCGCACCTGTCGCTAACCTTTTGCTGAGCGCCACCCTAATTTTGACCGTAAGCCTAGCCGTAGGCATACTGGCCGCCTGGATTACAGCCGTGCTGATTGATCGAAAAGCGAATTCCTCATGAGCAAATCTACCGTGAGGATCGAGCAAAAGTTCTGATGCGATCGCCCGCTAATCAGGTAGTATAGATCTTCGGGCTTGTCTGGCCTTTGAACCGCTTTTATCAACACCGCAGACCGAACACCACAGACCGAACACATAGCATTCTCATGGAATTAACAATTGACTGCACCCAGCGTGCACCTGAAGACAAGCCCAAAAGACTGCGCCGAGAAGGGACCCTTCCAGCCGTTCTCTACGGCCACGATGGGTCAAGCTCAGTCGCACTCAAGCTCAGTAACTACGAAGCCGAAGCCCTACTGCGCAAAGCCACCGTCAACAAATCGGTGATTACCGTCAACGTTCCTGATATGCCCTGGAGCGGTAAAGTCATCTTGCGTGAGGTGCAAAAGCATCCATGGAAAAACAAGCTGCACCACCTGAGCTTTTTCTCCATTGCCTCTCAGTCTGAAATTGAAGTGAGCATGCCGATTCACTTCGTCGGTGAGGCTGTTGGCGTCGTCAATAAAGGCGGCACGCTGGATATGGTAATGACTGAGGTTCAGCTAAAGTGTCCGCCTGATGCCATTCCTCAATCTTTGGATGTAGATGTTTCTGATCTAGATATTGGGGATGCCCTGCACGTAGGGGAAATCAAGCTGCCCGCAGGCTCTTCTATAGATTTAGATCCTAAGCTGCTGGTGGTCTCTGTATTAGCGCCGCGTACGGTGACGGCTGAAGAAACAGCAGAAGAGGAAGGGACTGTCGCTGAAAGTGTTCCAGCAGAAGCTGACACTGAAGCTGAAGCTGCTCCATAACCCTGGGCTAGCGATTACAGCGTCTACCTTTCAATCATTCACAAGGGACCAGGAAAACGATTTCTGGTCCCTTGTGCTGTGAATACATTCCTATTCACATAATCTATGGCAGGGCGATACTCATGGCCTGCGATAATAGCTGGGCTCAACGTGATAACTGCTATGACTGATTCCGCGCTGCCTGCCCTTATTCAGCACATGCTCAAACCGGGCTTTTACCCGCATCCGGTGAGTGAACCGATCCGCCTAATGCAAACTCACGTTTCGTACGTGCTGCTCACAGGGGAGGTCGTATATAAGCTCAAAAAGCCGGTTGACTTTGGCTTCTTGGACTATTCCACGCTGGAGAAGCGTCGTCATTTCTGCCAGGAAGAACTCCGCCTCAATCAGCGGGGTGCAGGGAGCCTGTACCTATCAGTGGAGGCTCTGACGAGAGCAGGCGACACTTTTGAACTCGACGGCGACGGAGAGCCGGTCGAATACGCAGTCAAAATGCGTCAGTTTCCGCAGTCTGCGCTGCTGAGCGATCAGTTTGAAAAAGGACTGCTCAATGAGGACAAAATCCGGCATCTGGCGACGACGATTGCTGAGTTTCATAGCAAAGCCGCTACTAGCGACCATATCCGCACTTACGGTACTATCCCTGCTATCCGCCAATCTGTTGATGAAAACTACGATCAAACGGTAGACTTTGTCAGCTCAGGTGCTGAAACGACAATAGACAAGCCCCAAACCCAAAAGCAGTTTGACGAAACCAAAGTCTACACTGACGAGTTCTTTGCCACTCGCCAGGCTCTTTTTCAGCAACGTCTCGATCAAGATCACATTCGCGCTTGCCACGGCGATCTTCACTTAGGCAATATCTGCGACTGGGAAGGCAACATCCTCCTCTTCGACTGCATTGAGTTCAATGAACCCTTTCGCTTTGTCGATACGATGTATGACGTTGCCTACATTGTGATGGATTTAGAAGTGGCGGATAGAGGCGATTTAGCTCAGATATTTCTCAATCAGTACGTTGAGGAAACTGGCGACTACGAAGGGCTAGAAATCCTGCCGCTGTATGTTAGCAGGCAGTCTTACGTGCGTGCGAAGGTGACCTCTTTTATGCTGGGCGATCCGTCTGTGCCGATGGCAGAGAGGCAAGCCGCTAGCGAAAAAGCTGCCAAGTATTACTGCTTGGCTTGGTCCTACGTGCAAAAAAAAAAGGCGCGCTAGTCGCGATGGTAGGCCTGTCGGGCTCGGGTAAAAGTACCACTGCGCGATCGCTGGCAGCTCAGGCTCAGGCCGTTCATTTGCGCTCCGATGCGATTCGTAAGCACATCGCCGGGGTGCCTCTGTATGAAAAGGGGGGCGATGAAATTTACACTGCTGCCATGAGCGATCGCACTTACGAGCGACTGATCGAGCTGGGCGGGCGGCTGGCGAGCAATGGCTATCGGGTGATCTTGGATGCTAAGTTTGATCGCCGGGCAAAGCGTCAGGCTGCGATCGCGACTGCTAAAACCAAAAATCTCAATCTCACCTTTTTACATTGCACCGCGCCGATAGCTGTCCTCGCAGCTCGCTTAAATGATCGCCAGGGCGACATTGCCGATGCCAATACGGCCATTCTCGCCAAGCAGTCACTAGAACCGTTTGATCCGGCAACGCCAGTCATTACGCTAGATACCACTCAAGCAACTGCGGATATACAGCAGCAGCTCGCGAGGGTATTTTTAGCATAAGCTAAGGGCATTAGCGAGAGACGATAGAGCAGGAGCGCCGTGGCCGATTTAATCATTCCAGCAACGTTACGGACTTGGCTGGTGTTCTTACTGATATTTGTACTGCTGGGCTATCCAGTGCTATTTAGCATTGTATTTGGTGCGATTGGCGGGCTAGCAGGCGGGCTGACGACTGGCTGGTGGCAGATTAAGGGGGGTGCGCCCTCTGGCCCTAAGGAAGACGCTTTAGAAGAAAGAGAGCTAGCGCCTAGACGTAGAGGCCCTGAGAATATGGCATCTCGCTGGGAGCTTCCTTTTCTTATGCCCAGTAAGGCTAAGCAGCGCTATAGAACGCGCAAAAAGCGGGCACAAGAGAAAAGAATGCGGTAGTTAGACCAGGCAACGATAGCGATTGTAAAGGCTGTTTTCTCTCTTTGAATGTTTTTTCTTTCTAAGCTGCTGCCGTTGTTTGTTTATCCGTTGGGTCTGAGCAGTTTGCTGATGGCTCTGGGGCTGATCTGGCTATGGCGCTATCCCAAACGAGCTTCCTGGGCGATCGCGCTGGCTTTATTCATTATTTTTTTTGGCAGCAACCCGCTTGTCAGCAATAAACTGGTGAGCACTTTAGAGTGGCGCTATTTTCCGCCTGAGCCGATGCCGAGTGCCGATGCGATTGTCGTCTTGGGTGGGGCAACTAACCCGGCCCTAGCCCCGCGCCCGTGGGTAGAGGTTTTGGAAGGGGGCGATCGCATTCTTTACGCCGCTCGTCTGTACAACCAAGCGCGTGCGCCTAAGCTGATTTTGAGTGGGGGCAGGGTGAGCTGGCGTGGCGGTGGGGATGGACCTTCTGAGGCAGATGATATGAAAGAATTTGCGATCGCGATGAATGTGCCCGCCTCGGCGATTGTGCTAGAAGGCGACTCGCTGAACACGCGGCAAAACGCGGTTAATGTGAAAGAGATTTTGCGATCGCAGTCGATAGACTCTATTTTACTCGTGACCTCGGCGATGCATATGCCCAGATCGCTGGCCGTTTTTAACAAGCTGCTCGAAGAGCTGGATATTTCTGTGATTCCAGCACCGACTGACTATCTGGTGCCGACAGAAAGCTATGAGCGTGTGAACACAACGCTTGAGGGACGAATTCTGTCGCTGCTGCCCGATGCGGGTGCTATGCATAACTTCACTCGGGCACTGAAAGAATATGTGGGTCTTGTTGTTTATCGTCTGCGGGGCTGGCTGTAGCCGCCTCAGCCAGAGGCATTCTCGCTGAGATGTCTGGATGATTCTCATTCATTGCCTGAGCTGTTAACCTGAAATCATAAGCTCCTAGCTAAAAAGCTGCTTTAATCCCGCTGTCACGAGCGCTAGTACCATGACCTATACGCTCACTAAATCCCTTTCTGTTGATGATTTTATTGCTCAATATGGCGATCGCCCTCGCTATGAGCTTGCAGATGGAGACCTGATCGATATGGAACCGACGGGTCCTCACGAAGCGGTTGGCGGCAAACTAGCCGTCAAAATTGGCTTAGCCATTGCCGAGGCTCAGCATCCCTGGTGCATTCCCCGCACTTGCCTCATTCGCCCTTCCGGGGAAGCGGCTACCGCCCGCCGACCCGATGTTGTGGTACTGGATGAAACTGTGCTCGCAAATGAGCCTTTGTGGGAACGAGAACCGGTTGTGACGTTGGGTCGTTCTATCAAGCTAGTGGTAGAAGTGGTCAGCACTAACTGGGAGACTGACTATGCTCGCAAAGTGGAAGAATACGCCCTGCTCGGTATTCCTGAGTATTGGATTGTTGATTTTCGGGGATTGGGTGGAATGGTTTTTATCGGTAAGCCTAAGCAACCCACCTTTACAGTTTGTCAGCTAGAGGGGGATGAGTACCGCCAACACCAATACAGATTAGGAGAAAAAATCTCATCGCCTTTACTGCCTAATCTACTGTTGCGTCTAGATGACGTTCTCCCTCGATAGCTTCAGCTGCTCTGTTCGGGTAATAATCTGACGATGCTCATGAGCGAATGGAGGCGAATTGATGCAGAACGCAGTTAAAGCAGTTTCTGCTCAGGTACACAATGGACATCTTGAAATTATCTTTAGTACTGGTATGCGAAGTCAGTGGCCGCTCAGTAGTTTGCAATTTGCTAGGCGCATTGATGGCAGACTGCTCAATTTTCATCCGAGCCAGGAAGAACTTACTGAGGTTGAGGTATGGCCTAGCGGTGAGGTAATTGAATTTCTGCGAATTGGCCAAGCTTTTCAAGTTTCAGCTTTTATGCGAGGCGAAGTGGGAAATGCTGAGTGGATGAAACGCTTAATTGTAGGTGTAGTTTAATAGATAAACAACAGTCTTGATCGCACCTAACTCCATGTCTGCAACCGTTCTTCTAAAGTACATCCACAACGACCCTACGCCGAGGAATCACTTTCTGAAAAGTCTTATTATCTTTCAGACCTTCGGAGAACCCTACAATGATACATAAGTTGAGACATGCTTTCCACAGCGTCTGGAAAGGTAGACCTTTTGGTACCCTGAGAAAGGTATGTCTCAATTTATGTCTCGTTATTTGATTATTAAAAAGGCATAGACTTTTTGAGACACGTCAAGAAAAGTAGCAAGGGTGACTCGATTTCACTGCCGCAATCACCAAACGACTATGTTCATCGCTCGATGAACAACGCAAGCCACACAACGTCGGTGTAATGCTTTGTTGTGTCACATTTGTGTCAAAGAATAAGCCTGTACTTTTCAGACACAGTATCGCGAATTTCGATCAGTGTTTTCATTACGTAACCGTGGATATGGCTCAATTCACTCAACGAGATGTCGACCCGGTCGCGTCCATGAGCAATTGCGTTTCGCATTTCGCGTAGCTCCTCGTGTGTCTTACCAAAGTCAGGTTTTGGGAAACGAATGTCATAAACACGAGAAAATATCTGGCGACGCTGATTGTTATCTTCAGCTGACCGACGTATCCATGTCCAAAGCGCGGGGCGTTTGAAGTAGAGTACTTGTGATCGCATTTCCGGTTTTTCGTGAATGACATCTTCCTGCACTTCTTCTTCGGCATATACAGTGGCTGGAGCACTGGTGCCTTCGGGTCGATAATACAATAGCGCTTTCAATGCTTCGATCTCATACTGCTCCAGCGTACTCATAAATCGAAGCATCGCAGACGTAGTCAGGAAATTCTCCCAACGCTCCCAATGAGCACTTGAACGGTCGACACCGTAATCGTTGTCAGGATTAATCTTGGTTGTAGTACTAGTGCCTTCGACTATTGCTTTGCCGTACGAATCGCCAGCGTCATTCATAATGCTACGGGTCCATGCCATTGCAACTCGATCAATTGCTCTAATATCAGTGTCAGGTACGGATTCAGCGAAATTTTCCTCAGAATCGTGAAGGAGCAATTGAGGATCAATACTTTCACGATTAGCCCATTCAAGAAGTGCCAATTTCGTATTTTTCCCAAGGTATTGGCTTGCTCCGCCTTTCGTTAGGGAAACGAAGAAGGCAGAGCGTACAGCTTCGAGTTGTCTTAGAGAAGACCAGAGTACAATTGCCATTATCTTCGAATGTAAGTTTGAGACATAACTATAATTGGGGTGGTTCAGGTTCAGGTAATACTTTCGACCAGCCATCAAAGCCTTAAAATTCAGCTGGGCCAGCATCTGAGCGATCTATCCACGAGTCAAAGTGTCACCTAAAATCAGCTAATTTTGAACCACCCCCTCCCCGGACGGTTATAGAGACCCACAAAGCCTCGCCTTTCCCATTCATCGAACCAGTTATAGAGCGTCTTGCGACTCCGTATCATCGGAAAGATGCGCATCAGCTCAGCAACACTCATGCCGCGAGCGCGCAACAAAATGCAGTGTGCTCGTTGGCGAACTTGGGGATGCTGACTTTGACGATAGATACGCTGAAGCAATTGCTGACTTTCGGTAGGAACCCTACGATTGGAAAACATGACAGAGATAGAAAGCTGGATAATCATCTCTTCTATTGTGTCAAAAAAGCTTGATGTGTAATCTATTACTCATACCTACTTATCTGTTCGGTTCAACCCCTCCTGTTCGGCTCAGTCTGTTCAGCCTGTCAAGGGACTACGCCAGGGACTACGCCATTGACGTCACTTTCTCGCCAGCTTAACGAATGTCACAGATTAGAAAAGTGACGTGATACTCTCAGCCAGCCAAATGATTAAAGGTCCCATTACTAAGGCGGGTAAAAAGGAGGCGACGTGAATTTTTCCAGCTTCTAACAGATTGAGCCCAAGTCCCAAGAGCATAAGTCCGCCAATCCCAGTGACTAGCAGGATACTAGGCGCAGTTTGAGGATCGGGAAGAAACTGAGCCAGCTCGCCTGCCAATAGCGACAGCCCGCCCTGGTAAAGCACTAAGGGCAGGACTGAGAATCCGACGCCAATTCCATAGGTTCCGCTCAGCGCAATCGAGACGAGGCCGTCCATCGTGCCCTTTACGACCAAAATCGTGCGATCGCCCAACAACCCATTGTTCAAGCTGCCTAAGATCGCCATCGGGCCAATACAAAACAGCAGGCTGGCGGCGACAAACCCTTCTGTAAAGCGACTGCCGCCGCGAAAGCGTGCCTTTAACCAGTTGCCAGCAGCCGTCAGCCGATCCTCCACTTGCCACCATTCACCCAGCAATCCCCCCGCCACGAGTGCCACAAGTGCCAATATCACGCCCTCAACGCCGCCAGCTTTAACCGTTGTGAGGGTCTGAGCCATAGAAAGGCCGATAAAAAGGGTGATCAGCCCCGTTGCCTGAGTGATAACCACCCGCATCTTGAGCGATAGCCGGTTGCGCAGCAAAAGCCCACAGCCCGTTCCGATGAGTACTAGCGCTAGGTTAATCCAGGTGCCGCTAGTTTTTGCCCAAAAAGTTAACATTCAGAGTAGTTGCATAAAAGTAGCTGCATAAAAACCATATAGCGGAGCCAGATACCTTGGATAAGGCATTGAGTCAACCCTTTCCGTCAGTGAGCTTGCTAAGCGCCGACACTTACGAGATTGAGTCATTGCAGCAACAGTTAGTTTCGCTGCTAGCGCCGCTGGGCGGGATGGCGCATTTTGTAAAGCCGGGTGATCGCGTTCTGCTGAAGCCAAACTTACTCACTGGCTCACGCCCCACCAGAGAATGCACGACTCGCCCAGAAATCATTTACTGCGTCGCTAAGATGGTGCAAGCTGTTGGCGGCAACCCCTTCTTGGGCGATAGTCCCGCCTTTGGCAGTGCTCGCGGCGTAGCGGAAGCGAATGGATTGCTAGCGTGGGCAGATAGAGCTGAGCTCCCCATTGTAGAGCTGCATGGTCAGCGCTATCCCATTGACAGCGAAGGATTCGACAACTTTTTACTTTCTAAAGAAGCGATGGATGCTGATGTCGTGATCAATTTGCCAAAGGTGAAGTCTCACGTTCAGCTGACGGTGACCTTAGGGGTCAAAAACCTCTTTGGCTGCGTCCCCGGCAAAATGAAGGCTTGGTGGCACATGGAAGCGGGTAAAGACAGCCAGCGCTTTGGCTCCATGCTAGTTGAAACCGCGCGAGCAATTTCACCCGCGCTGACCATTGTTGATGGCATTATCGGCCATGAGGGCAATGGTCCTAGTGGAGGCGATCCTAGGGCCTTGGGATTGCTGGCCGCTGCTGACGACGTGTTTGCGCTTGATCAAGCGGTATTAGAGATTTTGGGGGTCGATCCCAAGCGAGTGCCGACTATGGTGGCTGCTAAGCGGTTGGGTCTGTGCCCTCAGCTAGCAGACACTTGTTTTCCGCTGATGCAGCCTGCTGAACTCAGCATCAAAGATTGGCGATTGCCTGACAAGCTGGTGCCGATTGACTTTGGCGCACCCAGAGTCCTGCGCTCTACCTTCAAGCATCTGTATATTCGCTTTATTAAAGAGCCAATGGCTGCTTACGCAATCAAATAACTGCGTGCAACGAAAGCATCGGCAAGCGCCTAAGGTGCCCGTGCCGATGCGAGGAATTCGCTATTTAGTTTGTGCCTTTCAGCGTTTGAGCGCTTAGCCCTTTAAGCGGGGATTAACCTCTCTGGCCATGCCCTTAAATCCGCTGAGGCTAGGACCGGGGCGACGACGACCGCGATTGGCTTGAGGCATTAAAAAGTCGCTGGCAAAGCTATGAGCTTCCTCCGCTTGCCCTGAGCCGTCTGCTTTTTTGCTGGTGGCAGCGATCGCATCGACAATCAAATCTTCTGCCGAAACGACCTTAGGTGCTGCTGGCTGCTTATCGGCAGGTGCCGTCTTAGCTTTGCCATCGCTTTTCTCGCCGGGCGCTTTCTTCGCAGCCGTCTTAGCTGCTTTTTTGGTATTTTTAGCCGCTTCTTTGGCAGTTTTGCCAGCAGACTCTGCTGACTCTTCTACCTCTGTGGCCACTTTCTTTGCCTTCTGTTTACCGCTGGCCGCAACAGCCTCAGCTTTGTCGGTCGCATCATCGGTAACGGATTGAACCGCCCCAATCACATCAGATGAGGCATCTTTCGCTGTTTCGACAGCAGATTTTGCGGCTTTCGAGGCGGAAGCCTTCAAATTTTCGAGGCTCTCTTCGGCGGCATCGTCAAGCTCTAGAAAATACTTTTCTTTACCTATGCCTAAGGTCTTACCGATTGTCTCAAATATTCCACCAATCATGGCAACTTCACCAGTTATGTTCTCTAAAAAGTTATGACAGGCCGCTCTGCGATGCTCGCCAACGGATTACACAGCCCCTTAGTTAATTATTGATTTTCGTTGCTAATCAAAGCAAGACCGCGTTACTTCTGTTTACAAAAGTTTTTGTATCCTGTCTCTGCGATCACCGGATCAAAAAGCTAAAAATAAAGCCCAGAGAGACTATATCTCCCTGGGCTTTATTGATTTGCCTGCCTGATTTTGCCTGGCTAATTCACAGATCGCTGTGTTTAGTCAGTCACAGAGACTAGTGGGCAGTTAATCTGCTGCAGAAATAAGCTCTCGTGTTTCCTCTGCTTGAGTGATAGACGATGTGACGACAATTTTGCCATCTTCACCGACATCAACGACAGCGGTACTTCCATCCTTGATCCGACCTGACAGAATCTCTTCGGCTAGGCTATCTTCCAGCAAGCGCATAATGGCCCGGCGAAGCGGTCTGGCCCCATAGCTGGGGTTGTACCCTTCTTCCACTAGCCGATCTTTGAACTTGTCGGTCACCTCCAGGGTAATACCCTGCTCTTCTAGACGCTTGAACACCTCGTTGAGCAAGATAACGGAGATTTCTTTGACTTCGTCTTTGGTGAGCTGACGGAAGACGATAATCTCGTCAAGACGGTTCAAGAACTCTGGGCGGAAATACTGCTTGAGTTCTTCGTTTACCAGGGAGCGAATGCGGTTGTACTGCGACTCGGCCTGATCGGCTTCGAGTTCGAACCCGAGACCGCCGCCGCCTTTCTCAATCACCTTCGAGCCAATGTTGGAGGTGAGAATGAGCAGCGTGTTTTTGAAGTCCACTGTGCGACCCTTGGCGTCAGTCAGGCGACCGTCTTCCAAAATTTGCAGCAGCATGTTGAACACATCGGGGTGAGCCTTTTCAATCTCGTCGAACAAAACGACGGTGTAAGGCCGACGACGGACCGCTTCTGTAAGCTGACCGCCTTCGTTGTAGCCGACATAGCCCGGTGGCGAGCCGATCAGCTTAGAGACCGTGTGTCGCTCCATAAACTCGGACATGTCAAGGCGAATCATCGCCTCTTCTGCACCGAAGAAGTAGGATGCCAGTGACTTGGCTAGCTCAGTTTTACCCACACCCGTTGGACCGGAGAAGACGAAGCTGGCGATAGGGCGATTGGGGTTTTTGAGCCCGACCCGCGCCCGCCGAATGGCTCGCGAAATTGCTTTGACCGCTTCATCTTGACCAATTAGGCGCTGGTGAAGCACATCTTCCATGTGAAGCAGCTTTTCAGACTCGCTCTCAGTGAGCTTTTGCACCGGAACCCCTGTCCAGGAGGCCACGATGTGGGCGATGTCCTCTTCGGTGACTTCAGGCGAGTTGTCTTTGGTGCTTTCCTCGTCTTCTGTCTTTTTATTCTGGGCGATCGCTCGAATTTCAGACTTAATTTCCATTTCGCGATCGCGCAGCTCACCCGCCTTATCAAAGTCTTGAGAGCGCACCGCATTGTCTTTATCTTTCAAGACCTGACGCAGCTCTTTGTCCAATTCCTTAGCGGCAGGCGGCAGCTGAGAGTTCAGCAAGCGCACTCTAGAGCCGGCTTCGTCAATCAGATCAATCGCTTTATCTGGCAGATAGCGATCAGAGATGTAGCGATCAGACAGCTTAGCCGCCGCTTCTAGAGACTCATCTAGGATCTTTAGTTTGTGATGCTGCTCATAGCGATCGCGCAATCCATGCAGAATCTCAATCGTCTCATCCACGCTAGGTTCGCCAACCATTACCGGCTGGAAACGACGCTCTAACGCCGCATCGCGCTCAATGTGCTTACGATACTCATCCAGCGTAGTCGCACCGATACACTGAAGCTCACCGCGAGCCAGCGCTGGCTTCAAAATATTGGCCGCGTCAATCGCGCCTTCAGCCGCACCCGCCCCAATCAGCGTATGCACCTCGTCAATCACCAAAATGACGTTCGCGGCGGCGCGAATCTCATCCATAATTTTCTTCAGGCGCTCTTCAAACTCACCCCGGTACTTAGTGCCTGCGACCAGCAGACCAATATCGAGCGTGACAACACGCTTATCTTCGAGAATGTCGGGAATGTCACCATTGCCAATGCGCTGAGCTAAGCCTTCGGCCAGTGCCGTCTTACCCACGCCGGGCTCACCAATCAGAACAGGGTTGTTCTTAGTCCGACGACCTAATATTTGGATGACGCGCTCAATTTCTTTTTGGCGGCCGACGACCGGATCAAGCTTGCCATCAATGGCCATCTGCGTCAGGTTAGAGCCAAACTCGTCGAGCGTCGGTGTCTTCGTACGGCCTTGGCTGCTGCTGCCACCCGAGACTTCAGCCGTTTCACCCAGCATCCGAATGACCTGAGTGCGGACTTTAGATAAATCGACCCCAAGGTTCTCTAATACACGGGCTGCGACGCCTTCGCCTTCACGGATTAGCCCGAGTAGCAAGTGTTCTGTGCCAATGTAATTGTGACCTAGCTGGCGAGCCTCCTCAAGCGATAGCTCAAGAACGCGCTTAGCACGAGGGGTAAACGGAATTTCAACGGCGACGAATCCAGAGCCACGGCCAATAATTTTCTCAACTTCAATCCGAGCGTCTTTTAGGTTGACGCCCATAGATTTCAGTACTTTAGCCGCGACACCAGTGCCTTCACCGATGAGTCCGAGGAGAATTTGCTCTGTGCCCACGAAGTTGTGCCCGAGACGGCGGGCCTCTTCTTGAGCGAGCATGATGACCTTAATGGCCTTTTCTGTGAAGCGTTCAAACATGGCGGTATTCCATCACCTGCTACCGGCTGGTTACGAAGATTCTAGCACAGCAAAATTTCGTGGAGCGGGGGCGGTATTCACTACCGTGAAAGGAAACCAGAGAAAAAACAAAGTCCTCTGACATATGAGAAAGGCGTTTTTTGCATGAAGAAACTGGGTAGTGTTCCGGATGCATAAAATGGGAATTAAAGCAAAAAAGGACGGCTAACGTTCAGAACAAGGAGGGGTAGGGCAAATGGTTGGCGGTTGTGAGCTGGGCGATCGCTGCGCGCTGCTGCTGCGTAATTTGCTGAAGCGCTGCCTCACTTTTCAATCCTCCCCGCCAAAGAATACAGGCGTTTTCACCATCTGAGTAGTAGCGTTTTCGCATCCCGGCTGTTTTGAAATCAAATTTTTGATAGAGCTTGAGGGCACGGTGGTTAGACTGGCGCACTTCGAGTGTGGCGCGCGTGAGTCCTCGGCGGTGAGCGCAGAGCAGTAGCTCTGTGAGCAGTAGCTGGCCTAACTTGTGGCCTTGATAGCTCGGTTCGACGGCAAGTGTTGTAATGTGGGCTTCTTCAAGGATGGCCCACAGGCAGCCAACCCCTAGTAGCAACAGATCTGATCCGATTGAGTCAGCCGGATCTTTGGCTGCTAAGGCAGTCTGCTGCACTATAGTTTGCTCTGTGGTCTGCTGCTCGGTGGGAAGAGCCTTTAAAGCTTGTCTTTGCCCGAGCAAATGAGGATCAGCCGTACTCACGATCACCAGCAGGTCACTACAGTCGCTTTCAAGTTCGCGCTGGTAGCCCGATTTTGTCCACAGTCCGCCTAGACACCTTTGATCTAGTGAAAGGACGGCTGGAATGTCGCTATTAATGAGCGGTAGGCAGGCTAAGAAATTCAAGGGGATCCCAGAGACCGACTCATAAAAAGGCGATATGAAGAGAAGAGGTAGAGAGGCTAACCAGTGAGATGTGGGCAGATGGAAGGAGCGGCCAATTGTACACTGATAAGCAGAGTCTACAATTGTTTTGCGTTTTATGGTTTCTACTGCTTCAGCCGCACCCAGTTCTGCCGTCACCGCTTCTAGTCTCAAGTACTTATCTCAGAAGAGTGCTGATGCTTCGCCCAATCAGTGCTTGCTACCGCTCACTGCCGATGTCAACGACAAGGACCATCTGGTTGTCGGTGGCTGCGATGTGGTGGATTTGGTCGAAGAGTTTGGATCGCCTCTCTATATATTAGATGAGCAAACGCTGCGAACAGCCTGCCAGCAGTATAAGGAATCTTTTGAGCGCTACTATCCGGGTGAAGCACTGATTGTATATGCCTCTAAGGCTTGGAATTGTCTGGCTGTCTGTGCGATCGCCTCTCAAGAAGGGATTGCGATCGATGTGGTCTCAGGCGGTGAGCTACAAACGGCTGTCGATGCCGGCGCTGACTCTCAGAACCTATACTTTCACGGCAATAACAAATCTATAGATGAGCTGACGTTAGGTTTGGATGTGGGCGCGCATATCGTCGTAGACAACTGGCATGAGCTCAAGCTGCTCAATCAGCTCGCAGGCAAAACTAACCAGCAGGCCACTATCCTACTGCGCCTGACGCCAGGCATTGAATGCCATACTCACGAATACATTCAGACAGGTCATATCGACAGCAAATTTGGCTTCGATCCCGATCAGCTAGAAGACGTGTTCGAGTTTCTGTCCAAGCAGGGCGATCACCTACGCTGCGTGGGCTTACACGCTCATATCGGCTCGCAAATTTTTGAGCTGCAGCCCCATCAGGACCTGCCAGAGGTGATGGTGCACTGGCTGCAAACAGCCAGCCGATATGGGCTGTCGATTGAGCAAATAGATATTGGGGGTGGCTTGGGCATTCGCTATACCGAGTCGGACGATCCGCCGAGTATTGATGAGTGGGCTAAAACGGTGTGCGAGAGCTTGGCAGCAGCCTGTCAGGCCAATGATTTGCCCCTGCCTAAACTCTTGTGTGAGCCGGGGCGATCGCTGATCGGCTCGGCCTGTGTCACCGCCTACAGCGTTGGCAGTCAAAAAACGGTACCTGGCATTCGCACCTACGTCTCTGTTGACGGTGGCATGTCTGACAATCCGCGTCCGATTACCTATCAGTCTTTGTATCGGGCGTTGGCTGCTAGCCAAATGTCTGCGCCGCTAAGTGAAACGGTGACGCTGGCTGGCAAGCACTGTGAATCGGGGGATGTGGTCATTCACTCAGCCGAGCTGCCAGCGCTTAGTGCGGGTGAAATTGTGGTGGTGCCAGCGACAGGCGCGTACAACTACAGCATGGCTTCAAACTACAACCGCGTGCCGCGTCCGGCGGCTGTGCTGGTCAACCAGGGCAAAGCGGATGTGATCTTGCAGCGAGAAACCTATGCGGATCTGGTGCGTCAAGATCGCCTGCCAGCGTCTCTAATGCCTGCTGAGTAGAGTGCAGCCCGTCAGATATCTTGATCGCAGATAACGCGCTCACAGCTAGGCGTTAATGACCTACGATTAAGTTCACAACTGACAAAAGGGCTGACAGAAGGCTGGGCGGTGTTTGAATGGCGATAACGGTGAAACGGGTCTGACTCTTGTATCGCAACATCATTGATATTGGGTTAGTAGTTGCGTTGGTTTACATGGTGCTGGTGGTGATTCGCGATCGCCGCACGATGTGGATGGTGCAGGGACTAATGATGCTAATGGCAGCCACGCTTTTGAGTGAAGCACTCGGACTGGGCTTGCTTCACTTTGCGATGGAAAAACTTTTGCTAGGCGCGTCGGTCGCACTCGCGCTGATGCTGGTGCCCGAGTTTCGCAGGCTGCTAGAACAGTTGGGCCGAGGTGAACTAGCCCAGCTATTCTCAGCGCATGAAAATTCCCTCTCGACCGCGAATAGCGTGATTGATGAGCTAGTCGAGGCGGTGAAAGGGCTATCGCAAAATCGCACCGGGGCGCTGATGATTTTGGAAACCGATGCGCCGATTGAGGAGAGTGATTTTTCGGTGCCGGGAGTGAAGCTGAACGCGGAGCTATCGCGCGAGCTGCTGCAGACTATTTTTCAGACGACAACGCTGCTGCATGACGGGGCTGTGCTGATTCGCGGGTCGCGGGTGCTGGCAGCTGGTGTGATTTTACCGATTTCTGAAAAGGATGCCTCACGGCAGCTCGGCACTCGGCACCGGGCGGCAATGGGGATTACAGAGCGGGTAGAGCATTGCCTGTGTGTGGTCGTTTCGGAAGAGACAGGCTCAATCTCGGTGGCAGAGCAAGGAATGTTAAATCGGCCCCTGACCAGCAGTAAACTGAGGGAATTGTTACTGGATAAGTTTTCACCTTCGGTAGATGGTGATACCGTTGCCCCGCAGTTGCGAAGCCTAGGACGACGGCTCAGTATAAAGGGCATTAACTTTTTGAGCTTTCTTAAGCGCAAGCTGCCGCGACCTACTCCTCAGGAAAAGAAATGACAGCCAATTTCAGTGTATCGACCGCCCCTTCAGCGCTACCGAAGGATTTGTTGCCGGGGCGGATGCCTTCCCATGTGGCCGTAATTATGGATGGCAACGGTCGCTGGGCAAAGCGGCGGGGAATGCCTCGAGTGATGGGGCATCGCAAAGGCGTAGACACGCTGAAAAAGCTGCTGCGCTGCTGCCGGGACTGGGGTATCGGGGCGCTGACGGCCTATGCGTTTTCGACTGAGAACTGGGGGCGGCCGACGCGTGAGGTGGATTTTTTGATGACGCTGTTTGAGCGGGTGCTGCGCCAAGAGCTCGAAGAGATGATGGAAGAGGATGTGCGCATCCAATTTGTGGGAAATTTGTCGGCGTTGCCACAAACACTTCAGCAGGAGATTGATCGGGCGGTCACGCAAACACAATCGAATACGGGCATTCGCTTTTCGGTGGCGACGAACTACGGGGGCCGCGAGGAAATTTTACAGGCTTGCCGGGCGATCGCTACTCAAGTTCAGTCCGGTCAGCTCCAGCCAGACGACATCGACGAAAATCTCTTCAGCCGCCACCTATACACCTCTAATATCAGCGATCCTGATCTGCTAATTCGCACCAGCGGCGAAATGCGCATCAGCAACTTTCTGCTTTGGCAGCTTGCCTACTCAGAGTTTTACATTACCGATACGCTGTGGCCCGATTTTGATACCGATGAGTTTCATCAGGCGATGAAGGCGTTTCAGGCGCGCGATCGCCGCTTCGGCAAAGTCCATGAAACGGACAATTCTTAGCGAATAATTCTCAGCGCTCATCCGCCCAAACTAAGGAAGCTTATAGCCCGTCACCCGCACGCTCAGCTCGCCTAGCTGCGGATCGCGCACAAAAATGAAAGCACCCTCGGCCTCTTCTTTTCGAGAGAGAAAGTCAATTTGCTGATCGCCCCATTCAACTAGCACACCCTCTACCCGCAGTTCGGCAATGACCTGAACCGATTCTGCGGTTTTGCCGCCCGAATTAGTCACGGTAAACGGCACGTAGTACTGACCCTGACGCGGCTCAAGCTGCGATGACACCGTCAGTGTGGGGGGATCTTGATTGCGATCAGTCATCCACAGATAGCCCACCGCGCTCAAAATGGCTAATACAATCGCCGACGCTATCGAAAAACTGATCCATTCAGCTAGGGACTGAGGCGTCGAGCGAGGCGGCGACGAATCTGGCGAGTCCGGCGAATCCGATGAGTCTGAGAGCTGATGGCTCATATCGCCAATCTCCCAGCCGCTCCGCCAATAGTGGCAGGCAATCCTAAAATGAGCACCTGCCGAAAGGCCAGCTCCAGCGGCCCACCTAGATCAATTTTGCGAAAGAAGCCTAGCATTAGAGCCGCTGCTAGCAGTGAAATGAGATATGCAAAAGCCGTTTCACTGATCGGTCCTTGAAAGAGACCCTGCTGCGATCGCCGCTGTCCTTGACGAATAAAATCAGCCTGAAAAACAATTCCGTAGGAGAGCACCAGCGACACAATTACCATTATGAGCAGCCAAGGTCCATCCACCGCCGCTACCAACATAGAGACCTCATCCGTCGGGGCAATGCTGAAAGCGATGATGATGGCACCGACTAATGTGGCACCGATATCTGTTACCGTTTCGTTTAAATTTCCCTTGGGTTCAGTGCGGCTTGATAGCGAAGCCTGCTCTGGTTGAGAAGTCTGCGATCCGCCCGAATTTTGACCGTCTGAATTTTGGTTGTCTGAATTTTGACTGTCTGAGCCTTGATCATCTGAGCTTTGCAGAAACTGATTTGCCAGCGAAACCCCTAGCGAAAATGGCACGCTCTCAAAAATGACTTTACCCAGCGCTTCGCTAAAGCGAGTCTCAAAGGTAATTTGCCGCAGAATTATCAGCATCACCGCCGCGCACACCAAGCCGATTGCGATCGCTTCAATGGCATCCCCCACCGCCACCCGCTCACGGAGGGCCTGAGCCTTACGAAACCCCGCCGTCCGACTAAATAGGTAACACACCAGCAGTGTCGTCAGCAGTACGGCGAGCAGATGAGCCGGTGATACCGATGAGCCAATCCACCACACTTCAACGGTGTATAGCAGCGGCACCCCAAATAAAAACCCGCCGCAAACGCCTCGAACCAGATCGTCTAGCTCGTGCCTCAGGGGAGAGAGCCTGCGCCTTTTGGAATGTGCCATACATTCAGACAAAAACATCTGCTAAACAGGCTATCTGAAAGCGGTCGTATCGGTTAGTTAAGTATCATAAGCTGCTGTCTATGACGGCCTTGTTTGCGAATTGCCAGCAGGTTACATCAGCCGATCCCTTCGATAACGGGGTGAAAGTAGAAAGAGAGCCCAATGATGGTGTAGGTGGCCAACAGCAGCGTGCCTTCTAGCCAATTTGACTTGCCATCGGCGCTGATAGAGTTGGCGACTAACACCGCAACGACCACCGAAAGCAGCTCAAAGTTATTGAAATCTAGATCCATTGGCTGGCCCATGAACGCACCGATGATCACGAGCAAAGGGCCGACGAAAAGCGCAATTTGCAGGCTAGAGCCCACGGCTACATTTAAAGAGAGATCCATCTTGTTTTTGAGGGCGACGGTGACAGCAGTCGCGTGCTCAGCTGCGTTGCCGATAACCGGTAAGATGATGACGCCTGTAAATAGCTCTGAAAGCCCTAGCTGCTTAGAGGCGACTTCTAAGGTCCCGACTAAAAATTCAGACTCGATCGCAACGGCCAGCGTTGCTGCGAGCAAAACGCCGATCCATAGCTTTAAATTAGGCTGATGCTCAGTCTTTTCCTCTGTATCGACGGGCGCTTCTGCCTCTTTCACCTCTTCCACTATGCCTACGTCGTAAAGATAAGAGTGGGTTCTCATTGAGAACAGCAAGGTGAGGGCATAGACCAGCATCAGGACAACGGCTACGGCAATAGAAAGCCGCTGCAACGACGATTCTGCCATGCCGCTAGAAGTGAAATCGACCGCAGTTGGCAGGAGAATGGCGATCACAGCCAGGTTCATTGCAGAGGCATTTAGTCGGGCAATAGTGGGCTGAAAGGTTTGCTCCTTGAATTTGAGGCCGCCGAGGAGCATGGAAAAACCCATCACCAGTAGAAGGTTGCTGATAATCGAGCCGGTAATGCTAGATTTCACGACGTTTACCAGACCCGCCTGCAAGGCAAAGATGGCGATAATCAGCTCAGTTGCGTTGCCAAAGGTGGCATTCATTAGCCCGCCGAGAGACGGCCCTAAAACAACGGCGATTTCTTCGGTGGCGGTGCCCATCCATCCGGCGAGGGGGACAATTGCCAGCGCTGCTGTGACAAATATAATCAGATCGTTCCAGCCAAGAACGTGAGCGGCGATAGAAACAGGGATAAAGCCCAGAAAGCCGAAAAAGATTATATTTTTGATGGACATTGAGCAGTTCCGGGAGAATAGGGATCGCGAACGAAAAAAGATGTTTACACAGATTACATAGGGGCGGTAATCCAATCAAGATAGATTGTATTGAGCAAACTGCGCAGTGGTTGAGGAATAAAAATGCTGAAGCTTTTGGGATTGTTGATTGGATTGCCAGTGGTGGCGATCGCTCTTTTTTATGTTTGGGCTACCGCGGCTAATAGCGATCCACAGGACTATGCGGCTATTGTCAACTACGCACCAGCTGGTGTGGATGAGAGTGAGGAAAAGCGCGAGGCGGCTGATGATGCTATCTATACCATTGTGAGCTACAACATCGGCTATCTCTCAGGGCTGGCAAACAATACAACGATTGAGGCCGATCAATCCTTTTTTGACGCCAATCAGGCACGGGCGATCGCCGCATTGCAGGCACTCAATCCCGATATTATTGGCTTCCAAGAAATTGACTTTGGCTCAAAGCGCTCTTATGGGGTGAATCAGGCAGAGGCGATCGCGCAGGCGCTCAAGCTTTATACAGGTGCACTTGCTGTCAACTGGGATAAAAACTACGTCCCGTTTCCCTACTGGCCGATCACCGCTCACTTCGGCAAACTGCTCTCAGGTCAAGCGATTTTAAGTCGTCACCCGATTGAAAAAAACAGCCGGTTGATCCTAGAGAGAGTCGCCGGAAAACCCTTCTTCTATAGAGCTTTTTACCTAGATCGCCTAGCGCAGGTCTCGCAGATTAGCCTGAACGGCCAGCCTATTATCGTGATCAACGCGCATCTAGAGGCGTTTGTAGAATCAACGCGCATCAACCAAACTCAGTTTGTCCGGGAGCTGGCTGAGGACTATGCCCAAAGCTATCCGGTGATTGTGATGGGTGACTTCAACAGTTCGCCAAACAGAGCCGAAGAACAATCCGAAGCAAGTGACTTTTCAATTGAGGTAATGGCCAGCTCTGAGCAGTTCACCTCAGCCGTTGCCAAAAGCGACTGGAATCAAACACCTACTTTCCCCTCTGATGAGCTGCTCTACAAGCTGGACTACATTTTTTATACGCCCAACACACTCGAAATGCTGGAGACACAGGTCGTGAGTGCCGCTGGAAAATCATCTGATCACTTACCGCTGATGATGCGCTTCAAGCTCAAGCCGTAAGCCTGCCACTAGCAATTTGTAAACTTAAAGGGTGCCATGCTCGGTCTTGCTATTCACACCGCTAGTCCTCAGCTTGGGCTAATGCTGCAAACAATCGAACCGACGGATGAAGCCGTAAAACGCCATCAGGTGTGGGATTTAGGGCGAGAGGTCTCTAGCCAGCTGCATGTCAAGCTGATTGAATTTATGGCGCTCTATCGCTGGCAGGATTTGAGCTTTGTGTCTGTAGCACATGGCCCCGGTGGCTTCACTGGCACCCGTATTGGAGTCGTCGCAGCGCGAACGCTAGCCCAGCAGCTAGAGATTCCGTTGTTTGGGGTGTCTACGCTGGCGGCTTTGGCGGCTGGAATACACACCAATGAGCGAGATATTGCAGTAATGATGCCTGCGAAGCGGGAGGCGGTTTTCGGTGCAATCTATCGGCCAGCGGCAGGTGAGCTAACCACAGTTTTGCAAGACGTGGTGATTCCAAAAGATGAGTGGGATAAAACGCTGGCGAGCTGGCAGCGGCCTTTGCAGGTGGTCTCGACAAATATAGGTGAAGGGATTGCCGAATCGGTGACAGGCGTGATGCAGTTGGCCTCTGTGCGATGGACTCGAGGACAGCGGCCCGAGTGGTCCTCAGTGATGCCCTTTTACGGCCAGCATCCAGTGAATCGCTAATCCGGTGAATCGCTAAATTGGTGAGGTGATGAGCGATCGCATCCACGATTTACTCCCCAATTTTCCGCGTACAAGATCTGATATTTCAAAGCCTTGGTTTATTTGAGAAAACTCGACGATCTCACCATTCGGCCAGATCTCGACATCCTTCATCAGGTCGTTATCAGGTCTAGGATGCAGGCTTGACCATTCACCGTCTCTGAAAACCAGCATTTCTAAAGAATCAACAGGCCAGCGATACTCAGCGCCATTATTGAAGACTATTTCTAGCTGTCTTGTTTCAGCAATGAACCTAGCCTCAGTTGCGGTTACTGTCTCAGCCATTAGCAGCTCTCTCAAAATACACGTTGTTTGGCTTGATACAAGCTCCCCTTAAACCTTACGTTCGTTCACTAAAGTCAGGCTAGTCCAAGCGCCAGCGGCGTCGTAGCGGCGAATCATGCGCTGGCGAGTACGGGTATCTAGCAGCCAGCCAACTTCCAAAAAGAGCGATTGGCGCGGCGTAATATGCGGCGGACAGGTTGCCGATGCGCCGGCTGGGAGCAGCAGCACCTGCATCGGTTGAGTGCCTTCTGTAAAAGAAATAATCTGGTCTGTGACGATGCCGGTAGAGCTGATCGGGGGCGCGTCTTCGAGCTGAATGGTTTGGCGAATTGTGCGATCGCCCATCCGCTCAACCATCAGCTGAGTGCGCTGCGATATCTCAGGCCGCAAATCCGCATATTGAGTCACCGCTTCGCCTATCCAGGTGCCGACCAGATCTGTGAGCGTTAGCGCATTTCGCTCGGGCGCAGTCGTCCCTTGCAGCCGCTCCCGAATCAGCGTGATTTTCTCCAACTCACCTGTCGTACCAAAGAGCTGCACCAACCGCAGCCGCCGCTCACCCGCTATCAGCCCCAATTCAGCCCCAAACTCTGAAAAGGGCCCCCACTGCAGAGATCCTTGCGAGAACGCGCCATCTTCAAAAAAACGGGTTGCTCGACTCAGCGTTCGATAGTTCAGGGTTGTTACCTGAGTCGGCTTTTCTGTGTAGTCATAGCTAGCGTAGCGCCGAATCTCTTGCTGCATAGCGCTGCCGTCATCCTGTGGAATGAGCGCTACTTCTGTCGGCACATCTGCTAAGACTTGCCCTGACGGAGAGAGTTGGGTAAACGAACCTTGCCAGGTGCCGATATTTTTGAGCAGGCGCTGCCACTGAGAGGTGGGAGGGAAGGCTTGGGAGGGCGCGTTGTTAACATCCGTATGGGTCATAAATATCGTGATTTTAGGTTGTCTATTTTAGAGTGGCTCAAATTTGGGTTCAGCTTAATGTAAAGGGCTATATCGCTTAAAGGGGCGAAGCCTTCTAAACTGTAGAACAGCCAATGATGGAACGACTACAGCGGACGCCAGAATTGGGTCTAGACTAAAAAGACTAGACCGTCTACATTCCCATACATGCTTGCTTACATTTTCTTATGACTTCAGCTCCGGATTCCTCGACGACGCTAACGACTAAGGACGAGGCTACTGGGTTAGGAACGTTTGGCGGCGTGTTTACGCCGTCGATTCTAACCATTTTGGGCGTGATCATGTATCTGCGCTTTGGGTGGGTTGTTGGCCAAGTCGGGCTGATCCCGACGATGCTGATTGTGACGATCGCCACCTCTATCACGTTTTTAACAGCGCTTTCAATTAGCGCGATCGCCACCGATAAAGTCATACGAGCAGGCGGTGCGTACTACATGATCAGTCGATCGCTGGGGATTGAGACCGGAGGAGCCGTCGGCATTCCGCTGTACTTTGCTCAAGCTCTGTCGGTGGCTCTCTACACCATCGGTTTTGCAGAAAGTGTCAAGTCGATTTTCCCAGGGACGTCGATTGTGATCGTGGCACTGATTACCACTGTGCTAGTCGCGGGCTTAGCTCTGGTTTCCGCTGACTTTGCGATCAAGGCCCAGTACGTGATTATGGCAGCGATCGCCCTCTCTCTGGTCGCGCTATTTTTTGGTCATGATGTCACCGTTGATCCCTCCGATGCGATTGAAGCTGCCAAAGTGCCGAGAGTCGGCTTTTGGGCTGTTTTTGCCGTTTTCTTTCCGGCGGTAACCGGCATCATGGCTGGGGTGAATATGTCGGGCGATCTCAAAGATCCGATTCGCTCGATTCCACGGGGAACGCTGGCGGCGGTGGTAGTCGGCTATGTGATCTATATGGCAATTCCGTTCGTCTTGGTCACCCGCACACCGACCGCTTCTAACGCGCTGCTCAATCCCGAAATGATGGTGATGAAGCGCATCGCGATTGGCGGTCATTTGTTTATTGATTCGATTGTGCTGGGGGTTTGGGGCGCGACCCTGTCTAGTGCGATCGGCAGCATTTTGGGTGCGCCGCGTATTTTACAGGCGCTGGCCCGCGATAATATTTTGCCGAGCAGTCTGCGCTGGCTAGGAAAAGGCAAAGGCCCAACGGACGATCCACAGCTCGGGACGCTGTTCACGCTGGGAATTGTGCTAGCGGTTGTGATGTTGGGGAGTTTGGATGCGATCGCGCCCGTACTTTCCATGTTTTTCCTCACTACCTATATGGTGCTCAACGTCGCCGCTGGCATTGAAGGCTTTTTGCAAAGCCCTTCTTTTCGCCCCACCTTTAAGGTGCATTGGTCTCTTTCGTTACTCGGTGCGGTCGGCTGTATCGCCGTCATGTTTTTGATTAATCCGCTGGCGACCATCGTGGCGCTAGTAGTCGTGGGGCTGATTTACTTTTGGTTAGAGCGCCGCCAAATCGAAAGCACCTGGGGTGACGTGCGCCAAGGCGTGTGGATGACCATCGTCCGTACAGCCTTGCTAAATATTTCTGACACCGCCGATCCCAAGAACTGGCGGCCTCATCTGCTGGTCTTATCGGGTACGCCTACGCATCGCTGGCACCTGATTGAAATTGCCCGTGCCTTTACGCACAATCGAGGACTGATCACCGTCGCCAGCATTTTACCGAGTGGCTCTCGCAGTATTGCTCAGCAAGAAAAAGCCGAACTCACCCTACGGGACTTTTTAGAGCGAAAGGGCGTGCAGGCGTTTGCCAAGATTGTCACCGCCGACGATCCCTACACCGGCTCAAAGCAACTGTTAGAAGCCTATGGCATGGGACCACTCGTCCCTAACACCATCTTGCTGGGAGATAGCGAAGAGTCAGATCACGACAGCGTCGAGCGCTATTTCAACACCATCCGAATGTGTCACGATGCTAAGCGAAATGTGATCATTTTTAAAGATGAAAGTGAGCTGGAAGATGAGGCAGAGTCCTTGCTGCCGCCTATGTTTGGCCAAAGCGAGGCCCAACGAATAGACGTATGGTGGGGTGGTTTGCAGTCGAATGGTGGCCTCATGCTGATTTTGGCCTATTTACTGCGCACTAGCTGGAAGTGGCGCTCTGCTGAAATTCGCCTCAAGCTAGTGGTCTCCAATGAAACCGCTGCCCAGTCTGCCGAAATCAACCTGACAAATCTGACCGAGAGCCTTCGTATCGGCGCAAAATCTGAGATTATTTTGGCGGAAGGTCGCCCTTTTGAAGACATTTTAAAGCAGTCTTCTGCCAGTGCTGATCTGGTTTTCTTAGGACTCGCTATCCCCAAAGGAGATCCGCTCCAGTACTATCAAACGCTACAAAATCGCACTGTAGGTTTGCCGCCGACGGTATTAGTACTAGCTGCTGAAAATCTTGATTTTTCTGAAATGCTGCAAAAAGAGTAACGCAAAAAACTAGAATGTCAGGTTTTCGATTGACGCAGTTATCGCCGACTGGGGGGACCTGAATGTCTTTTTCCCAATCTGGATTAGCTGCATGCCCCCACAAGCCTCTAGCCCTCAGGATTGCCGTGATCAGAACGGTCGAAACCCACAAATTATCCTCTGAATGAG
>JBAUIB010000157.1:0-1854 GCA_049680585.1 Phormidesmis sp. | reverse complement strand
GACCTACAACGGCACTTCTAGCGCTGATGTCGCCCGTCGTGTTGCGCTCTATCGAAGCGGAGAAGTGGAGCAAGCATTCATCGGCTTTCCCTGCCACTGGGCCTACGCCACGGGTAACAGTCGCCTATCCTGCTCGCTGTGCGTACTCGCCAGTAGTGGAGACATTCACAACGGCGCGGTTCACAACCGGTGGACATGGGCGGAGCTAGCGCTGATGGAAATTGTCGGTGGTTGGGGCTTTCAGCACAATCGCTGGTTAATCTCATTGAGTCAAGAGATGCTATCGCCGTCATTTGCTGAACACGACAGGCTACGTCAGGTCCTGAGATCGCTTGGCTTTGTCGAGCCTCTACGTCCGGCGCTGCTGCTGCGATTAGTGCGTAGTCTCAGGCCGCAGCTGTTGTTGTTCTGGACAGATGAGGCCCTGCGGGCGATCTCGCAGGTAATCCAGCAGTGGATGGCGCATAGCCAAACAGAATAGGGCATAAGCGTTTCCGCTTTGAAAGTCTGGCGCTGCCGGTGCAGCGATCTCCTGAAGCATGAGGAGAAATCCGATGGCAACCGACCAAGCAACTGCCGACTACGAGCGCGAACAGGAGAACCGAGCAGCGCTTCAAGACGATTGGACTGACTGGGCTGAGAGTGAAATCCCTTCACCCCCCAGTCAGCTGATGTCGAGAATCTGCGATCGCTGCGTCAACTGGCAACCCGCGAGGCATCTGTATCTAGCCGATGGCACCACCCAGCTCACGCCAGGATTCTGCGCCGTCCGCGCCGCCGCAGGGTTACGACAGAGGCCGCAAGCCTATGCCGAGCACTGCCGGTTCTACGAAGAGGAGATTCCGTTTTAGCGAACAGATTCACGCGCAGAGGGCGTAATCTCTCTGTGACAACAACGAAACGACAGAAGAAAAAAACCTGAGCCCCTTGCCTCAATCGCGAGGGGCTTTTGCATTCGCAAGGCGGCAGTGAAATAACTTGTTCCACTTTAAGGAGTAACGCTATGAGCACAAACATTGCAGAGTTAAACGAATGGCTAGCACGAATCGCCATTGCCCTCGAAAGTAGAGCCCAGCCGACGGTCAGAAGCGGCTTCTTCGACTATCGCCTGAAGGTATACTGCAACGCAGTCAAAGGCAATGGCGACGGCTGGTATAGCCTGCATGACGGTGTTGCGACTACGCAAAAGCCTGTCTTTCGCGGCGAGATTATTAGCATCAGCTTTCCGACCGTTGAGCGACGGGGCCAAGAGGTGCGCAAGTTTCATCTGGTGATGAAGGCAGACGATGAGACCGTGACCTTTGAGTCTGGTCACGACTGCTTCTTCAGCAAGACAATCCTCTCCGCTTTTGCCATGAGCTCACCTGAGATCCTGGCAAGCCCCATCCAGCTCGCCACCTACGTCAAAACCTTGAACACAGGGGATCAAACGCTGGCCGTTTCGCTGCGCGATAGTAGTGGCACCCGCCTGCCCTGTGATTGGCAGAACGACGATGACTGGAAAAGCATCGCAACGCTGGCTATCAGCAATGTGAATGAAGCGATCTCCAGCCGCCAGTGACACTACTACACCGACTCTCTCAGCCTGCCCATCCGAGTCCTCGGGTGGGTTTTTCTTTTGGCTTTACTGCCGTATCTCATCGGCGAGGGACTTCTCATGGGCTGACCTTGCAGCCGCAAGGAGGCATTGGCAAAGGGCTCATGCAGAGTCCACAAGTGGAAAACACTCATGAAAACTGGAAGAACATTGACTGAAATGGCGCAGGCGCTGGAAGCCCAGCAAGCGCTGAAGAAAGACTATATCGCCGATACTCGTGCGCTAGAGATGACGCCTGTCGGTCAGCTCGCGCTCAC
>JBAUIB010000156.1:0-13179 GCA_049680585.1 Phormidesmis sp. | reverse complement strand
CTGGACTCTATGAGGACACGAATTTTGGCCGCAGTGCCTGCTTCGCTGTTCAGAATGCGTACTTTGTAGTCAGTTAGGCAAAATGTCTCGATAATAGGATAAAACCGAATTAGCGCTTTGCGCAGCGCTTTGTCTAAAGCAGAGACAGGCCCCATGCACTCAGCAACTTCCAGAACGTCTTGACCCTTCACGCAGACTTTAATAGTGGCCCGAGCGCCCACGTTGCACTGCACATCTGATTGGAGTACGTCATAGCTCACCTCAAAGCCCTTTAGCTGAAACATAGACTGATGATGGCCTAGTTCTTTTAGCAGCAGCAGCTCAAAGCTGGCTTCTGCTGCTTCAAATTGATAGCCTCTACTCTCTAGTTCTTTGACACGGTTGGCAATCCGGCGAACAGCAGGGTCTTCCTTTTTGAGCTCAATGTTGTAGCGCTTGGCCTTAGCTAGGATAGTACTCCCCCCGGAAGAGCTAGAAATGACAATGCGGCGATCATTTCCCACTGCTTCGGGGCACACATGCTCATAGGTCTTAGGGTTTCGTTCTACCGCGCTGATGTGGATTCCGCCTTTGTGAGCGAAGGCAGAGCGGCCTACATAAGGCGCATGATCGTCCGGAGCGAGGTTGACGATTTCACTGATAAATCGGCTGGTCTGAGTCAGGGTATGGAGGGATGTGGGGTCGGATTGGCTCTTTGAGAATAGCTGAGGCGATCGCGGCAGTGAACGGGCTAAGCAGCTATAGCCCATCTTGAGCTGCAAGTTAGGAATCACAGCGCATAGGTCGGCATTGCCGCAGCGCTCACCGTAGCCGTTGATCGTGCCATGCACCATTGCAGCCCCAGCATTCACAGCGGCCAGTGCACCGGCTACAGCTGTGCCACTGTCATTGTGGGTGTGGATGCCCAAATGCGGTAACGGTTTGTGTAATGACCAGCCTGACGTAGAAAAGTCTGACGTAGAAAAGTCTGATGAGGGCATAGAGGATGCAGCCGAATCGGTCTGGCGGCTCTGTATCCAAACCTGCACCTCGTGGGTAATCGCTTCTATTTCTTGAGGCAACGTGCCGCCATTGGTATCACATAGCACTAGCCATTCGGCCCCGGCTACCAGCGCGGCCTCTAGTGTCTTCAAGGCATATTCCCGATTGGCTTTGTAGCCATCAAACCAGTGCTCGGCGTCGTAGATCACTCGGCGGTCGTGCGATCGCAAAAACGTCACCGAGTCTCGAATCATCGCCAAATTCTCATCCAAGCTGACCTTGAGCGCATCGGTAACATGCAAATCCCACGATTTGCCAAAAATGGTCAGCCATAGCGTATTGGCCTCTAGCAACGCCCTGAGCATGGCATTGTCAGAAGCCTTTTGATAGGGCCGACGGGTAGAGCCAAAGGCAACCACCTGCGCATTTGTCAGCGGCTCTTTCTGTAAGTGTTCAAATAGCTGGGTATCGACCGTGTTTGCGCCTGGCCAGCCGCCTTCAATGAAGGGAATGCCCATCTGGTCTAGCCTTTTGGCAATTTTTATTTTGTCTTCGAGCGAGCAAGAGATTCCGTGGCGTTGCACACCGTCTCTCAAGGTGGTGTCGTAAATCAGGATGCTGCGAGAAGTGTTCATGTATGAGGAAGATAAGTGCCTTAGGCGCTCCGGTATTTGCCTTCAGAAGCGCTCCGATACTTATAAATTCTAGGCGCTCGGTGCACTTTGGGCCGAAGTTATTGGGCCGAAGTACTGGGATGTGAAACTGCCGTGCAATCCATAAGGGACAGCGTGCTTCAAGTTTAGTTTGGCAATTGGGCCAGGGGTAATATCTTGAGCATCAAAGATAGCGAGTTCTGTGCGATCGCGCGCCGCATTATACAGCCACAGCAGCACCCAGCCGTCGTCTTCGCTTTCCCCATCGGGCCTAGCAACGAACAATGGTTCACCGCCAAACCCACGCGGAGCAGCGCTCCAAAACTGCGTCTGCCCAGTTTTCATATCGCGTTTGAGCAATCCTTGAAGTGGTGCATTTCCCGTCTCGCGATGAGTCACCCCGAGGTAGAGATACCGGTGATCGCGCCCCACTTTGCCAGGATGCAGCGCCGGAAACTCACAATAGCGCTCCATCAGCACATCGACATCAACGCTTGCTGTCGCCAAATCAACTGTAAAGCGCCAGAGCTGGCTGGCCGGGACGTGATCAAAATCCACCTCGCTATAGTCGGTCGCATCTCCTAAGCTCGGAAACTCGTCGTAGCAAATCGAATCTAGGATCAGCTGGCCATCTCGCTCGAAAGCATTGGCATGGTGGAAGACAAAGCAAGGATCGGTATCGAAAAAGCGGACTTCGCCGTGGCGGGCATCACGAGGGATAACCACTATTTTGGTCGGCTGCTTAGGATTGAACTGAATGCACTCAGCCGCACCTTTGAAGCCCATCACAAAAGGAAGCGGATTGAAGCTGACCGGGTTCTGGACAAAAACGCAGTAGTTTGGCGTAATCGCAAAATCGTGTAGAAAGGCAAATCCAGGGATGGTATGACGATGCTGCCGCGCTAATGTACCATCTGGGCTGAACTCAAACAGACTAAGGGTACTCGAAAGGCCCGCCTTAACACCGAAGTTGACCAGTCGCGCCTCCCCTTCACAGTTGGGATCGACCTTAGGATGAGCAGCGAAGGCGTCTCCTTTGCTGAGTAAGCCATCTAAGCGATCTAGCCCGATTGTTTCGAGCGTGTGAGGATCGAGCCGATGAGGCTCTGCAGCCTCCCATAGTGCCAGCAGCTTATCTCCCCAGTAGATAATGTGGGTGTTAGCGATGTTCTTGAGCTTCAAATCAAACGCATTGGCTAGCCAGCCACCCGGTTTTTGGGTGCCAAAGACGCCGCGGTATTCAGGCTTACCGCTCTTTTGCTCAGCCACATAGCCTTCTGTTCTGACAAAGCGATTGCGATAAAAGGCCCTGCCGCCTTGAAAGGCAACCGAATTAATCATGCCATCCCCATCAAACGGATGTCTCAGTCTGTAGCCATTCACATCCGTTAGCCCAGGACCATTGCGAAACAACGTGCCTGAAAGCGCTGCCGGGATCTCGCCCTCAATATCCTCGATCCAATAGGCAAATTCTTCACTCTGAGAGGCATAGCCCCGTTTCCAGTCTTCCCGACTGTATGAGTGGGAGGGGTTAGAGGCAGGTGCTTGTAGCGTTTGCATGGGTTAACAGTGATTCTATTAGGTACAGGTTGCAGATTTAAAGGGTGATATCTAGGCGCACAGACGCGTCATCAGTGGTCTCATGCGTCGCTAGCGCAAAGGCGGGTTCTCTTTGAGGTGGCATATCCTTCCTTTGCAGGTCGCCCTTTACCTGGCCATCTCCAACTGCTGACGTTTCAGGCAGCATGCCCAACAGCGGTAGAGGCAACAAGGTAGACGCATTGGTCAGCAATACCAGCAGCCAGAGATTGCCGAACTCAGTTTCACTGACATGCAGCCAATGGGTGAGCAACGCGCCTAGCTCGTGAGATAGCAACCCTGAGAGGTTGACAACTGACATCAGCAAGGCAAACAGTGTCGCCTCTACGCCCGGCGGGCACAGCCGCGCCGATAGAACCAGCACTGGCATAAAGGCAATTTGTCCGGCCACGGTCAGCACTAAGCTGTCGCCTAGACTAAACCATTGGTCATCTATGCCTAGCGCACGATTAGCGTGGGTCACCAATAGCAGGGTGGTCATCCCGAGAGCGGCAGAGAGAACAGTAGACCAGCCAAATATTTTGCGAAAGGAAACCTCTTTAAGAAAGCGCTGGAAAATCCAGATGCCAATGAGTGAAGCCAAATTGGATACTAAGCGAACTCGCCCTAAAAATTCGGGCTCAAAGCCCAGCTCATTGGTGGAAAAGAAGAAAAAAGCTGAGTCCGCAGTAGGGGTCGCCTGCCATAGAAACAGAAAGAGAGCGGGCATCCAAATGGCCTTTTGAGAGACGGCACCTTTGAGGAGGCGGACCTGCCTGGCCACCACTTCCAGGTTGGATGTTTCGCTCACTGGATCTTCAGCAATCAGCCAAGCAACCGCACAGACCACCAGCGGAAAGGTAGCGGTAATGCCGAAAATAGCTTGAGTGCTAATGCGCTCTAGCAGCAATCCACCCAGATAAGCGGTGATCAGTCCGCCGACTGCCGATGCGCCCCAGGCCAGCGATTGCAGGGTGCCAGCATCGCCTTGGTCTTCTTCGCGGGCACGCTCCACCACCAGCGAATCGACAATCACATCAGAAATGGCAACAGAGAGCGAGGACAGCAGAATGGCTGCAGTCGCCTTGAGAGCGCTATCGACGACGGTGGCCATTGAGAGCCAGGCGATCGCCCCCAAAATTCCCGACAAAATAAGGTAGGGCCGCCGCCGGTAGTGGAAGATTGGCAGTCCGTCAGACAAAAAGCCAAAGACAGGCTTAATCGTCCAAGGCAAGGCCGCTATCCCCATCAGCGCAGAGACTTCCGCAGGAGAAAGCGCTATGTCATCTTTTAAAAAAAAGCTCACCGCTAGGCGAGCAAGTCCCAAAATACCCTGGACAAAATACACCAATAAAATGGCGCTCAGCTCCAGGGTAAGGGGTTGACCTAATAGGACGCGTCGCTCGATAAATCCTTTCAATTTTCGTCCGATAGACTGCTCGGAAGGGGAAGACGCCGTCATATTAAGAAGTGTAATTCTCTATTTATAATAGCCGGGTTCGCAAAAACGTTAAGAAAAGTATCTCTAACGATGCGATCCCCTCTCTCTACAGTCCCCCAGCGCAAGCGCAAGCAAACATCGTTTTTATGCCTCTCGAGTGTTTGCCCCTACTGCCCCAGCTAGGCCAGCAAACCGAGCATTCACGGATTTAGCATTTGCGATTAAGCTAAAAGCATTCAGCTTAAAAACGTTTGCTCTAGGCAGGCTTGGCTGAAACGTTCGGACCGTTCCCCATTCAGCAAACTCATGCCCCTAATCAAAGTTCAAACCTCTGTTGATGCCCCGGCAAAGACTACAGTCGAAGCGTTGCTCAAGCAGCTTTCTTCTAGCTTATCCAAGCATCTAGGAAAGCCCGAATCCTACGTGATGACTGCCTTTGAACCTAGCACGCCAATGACATTTGGCGGGACGAGCGATCCGACCTGCTACATCCAAATCAAAAGTGTCGGAAGGATGGGCGATAAAACGCAAAGCATGAGTCAGGACTTTTGTGCCAAGGTGCAGGCCGCACTAGGCGTACCGCCCAACCGCACTTACATCGAATTTGCCGACTCTCAGGGCGCAATGTGGGGTTGGAACGGCACGACCTTCGGCTAGCTTACATTGAGATTTGTCGAAGGCTACCAAATAGAGCACCGTGAGTTTGTCTTACTGAGCAGTCTCTTCAGCATCCTGCTTCACATCAAAGTACTGCTCTAGTACTTTTTTCACCATCGGCGCGGCGAAGGCCCCACCCCCCCCGCCAGAGTGCTCACCAAAGGCAACAACAACGATTTCAGGCTTATCCGCTGGTGCATAAGCGCCAAACCAAGTGTGGTTTTCTCGCGGGGGGGCTTCAGCGGTACCGCTTTTTCCAGCGACGGGTGGTAGCTTCGGATCATTAACAGCGCCCCCAGTGCCGTTGCTGACGACCTGCCGCAGACCATCTTGCAACACTTTTACCGTACTGGGCTTCATGCCCAAAGACTCCGTCCAGTCTTTGCTTGCTTCGTCATTCATCACAAAGTGGGGCGTGACCTTATCGCCACCATTGGCGACAACCGCAAACATCACCGCGATTTGTAGTGGGGTGGCCAGCACGTTGCCTTGGCCAATAGAGGCATTGATCGTATCACCCAAGTACCAGGGTTCATCAAGCACCCTGCGCTTCCACTCCTCAGTCGGGACCAGTCCCTCGTCCTCTTCAGCGCCTAGCTCAATACCGGTTTTCGCGCCTAGGCCATACTTTCGCATCCACGCCTCCAGCGTCTCTGCTCCAACCGCTCGACCCACCTGATAAAAGAAGGTATCGCTACTCATCGCCATCGCCCCGCGAAAGCCCAGTGGCCCAAAACCAGCATTATTCCAGTCCCAAAACTGAATGCCGCCAACGGTCAGGTAAGGGAAGGTCGGCAGCACAGTGTCGGGCGAAAACTTGCCAGATTCTATCCCAGCGGTGGTTGTAATCACCTTAAAGGTGCTGGCCGGGGCATAGGCTCGCATGGCCCGGTTTACCAACGGATAGCCGCGACTTTGAATTTGCTCCCATTGGGCTTCCGTGATGCGGGTCGAAAACATATTGGGATCAAAAGTGGGCCGACTGACCATCGCGAGAACCGCGCCATTACTCGGATCAAGGGCAACGATGGCACCTAGATGGTTACCTAACGCCTCCTCTGCTGTCCGCTGAAGATCCAGATCTAGCGTAGTTTGAATATCTGTCCCGGAGATAGACGGCTTTTCGCCAATGATGCGTAGTACCTGACCACTGCTGTCAACTTCTACTTGTTGACCACCCCAAGTGCCTCTGAGCGTGGGCTCTAAGGCCATCTCTAGCCCCATTTTGCCAATCACATCGCCCAGACGATAGTCTTGCTCTTCTAGCGCTTCGAGTTCTGTGTCGTTGAGTTCACCGGTGTAGCCCAGGACATGGGCTGCGAGATCGCCACGTGGGTAGTTGCGCACAGCCTCTGCCTCGACGCGCACGCCTGGTAGCTCGTTGGCATATTCGGCCAGCGCTGTGGTCTGAGCGGAGCTGACCCCGCGCGCGATGGAGACGGATTTGGTAAGGTTGTAGCTGCTCTGCTGAATGCGCTCGTCAATTTCCCCAGCGGGAACGTCTAAGATTTGAGCAAGGCGCTGAATGACGCGATCGCGCGTAGTCTCTTCTTTGGGCAGTGCAATCGGCCATACCGAAACCGAATGAGACAGACGAGAGCCAACCAGGATTTCTCCGTTGCGATCAAAGATAGTGCCGCGAGCGGGTCGTCTAGGCAGCAGCAAAATCCGGTTTTCCTCAGCGAGTTCGCGGTTACGCGGACCTTGGACAAGCTGCAAGTAGGCCAGGCGAGAACCAATTCCGCCTACCATGACCAAGCTCAACAGCAGCATAATCACTACTGATTGATAGTGGCGACCAACGGTGCGGCCGCCATTTTTTTCGCTGAAGTTAGAAAAGCGCTGAGAAAAAGCCATAGTAGCTGCAACAAATAAGCGCAAGTTACAAATAATCTGTATCAGTCTAACGCTTTGCAATGCTGCCTTACTAACGCTTATCTAACACGCTGGGCTTTGGAAGTGGAGGGGCTGGTGCGGGTGCAGGCTCGGGTGCAGGGGGGGGTGGGGCAGGGGGGGCCTCTTGTATGATCGGCGGCGGTGCAGGTGCAGGGGGTTGAACTGGCGCGGGTGCAGGGGCGGGCGCAGGGGCAGGGGCGGGGGCACCTGCATCGAGGGGCTGATCCTCATAAACAGGCTCTACGTCCTCACGGGTGTCCGGTTCGTCTTCGTATTGTCTGGGCGTATCAGCAGAGGGGTCTTCGCTGCGATTGGATGCCGGTTGACGACGCTCGTCTCTGTCGCGATCGCGCTCACGATCTGCTGACGGCGCGGCCACCACCCGACGGGGACGAATGGGCTTAGCTTCTATCGAGCCTTCTCGTCCGCCCAGTCGGGGCAGCTCTGGAAAGTCTTCGACCGGCAGATCATCGACAAACTGACTGACAAATCGATACCAGGCCAAAGCAGCTGTACGGCTTGCGCCACCCGTCGGACTGCTGTCATCGTTGCCCATCCATACGCCCGCGACAAGCTGAGGCATATAGCCCACAAACCAAAGATCGCGGTTTTTCTCAGAGGTGCCTGTTTTACCAGCTACCTGTCTGCCCGAAATTGCCGCATTGCCGCCAGTTCCGCCTCTGACAACCCCTTCTAGCATCCAGGTCACAATCGCGGCTGTATCCGCGTCCACGGCCTGCCTAGGTTTCTCATCAAACTTATAGATCACCTCGCCCTGAGCGTTGGTCACCCGGTTGATGCCGTGGGGGGTCATATGCTTACCCTCAGCCGCCAGAGAGCCATAGGCACTAGTCAGCTCCAGCAGATTGACTTCAGAGGAGCCTAAGGCCAGTGAATAGGCAGGCAGCAGCTCGGAGTCGATACCCATCCGATGGGCCATCGCGATCACCGGATCAAAGCCGACATCTACCAGCAGCTTTACTGCCACAATGTTGATAGAGCTAGCCAGCGCCTTTCGCAAATCAACTGTGCCGCTGTATCCATTGCCGTAGTTTTTAGGTTCGTAGCCATCGACGACGTAGCGAGCATCGGTATAGCCCTTGTAGGGTGACATACCAGTAGCGATCGCCGTCGTATACACAAATGCCTTAAACGTAGATCCAGGTTGCCTTTGCGCTTGAGTCACCCGGTTAAACTGACTGTCATCAAAGTCAGTTCCGCCCACCATTGCCTTGATCTCGCCCGATCTCGGATCAATCGCTACCAGCGAAGCCTGCTCAAATCCCTGCCATTGACCGTATTCCTCTACCGTTTCTTCAACTGCTTCTTCAGCAGCCGTTTGCCACTTTGTATTAAGCGTTGTCTCAACCACCAATCCACCCGCCTCTATCTCCTCAGGCGAAAGGATTTGCGACATCTGCTTTTGAATATAAATTGTGAAATAGGGAAACTGACTGTAGAGGTATTTGGGCTCTTGAGGCTCTAGCGTGACATCTGCTTGGTAAGCTTCACTTGCTTGCGATGCGGTAATGACGCCATTGGCTTCCATTCGACTGATTACTTTGTCGCGCTGCTCCCGCGCTGCCACAGGATCGACGAGCGGTGAATATACGCTGGGTGCCGGGGCCATCCCTGCAATCAGTGCCACATCAGCAACGCTAATTTCATCAATAGATTTGCCAAAATAAATCCAGGCAGCATCGGCTACACCATAGGCTCCAGCCCCTAGATACACCAGATTAAGATAGCGCTCGAGTATTTTGTCTTTTCCCAGCTCTTTCTCCAAGCGCCGAGCAATAATGGCCTCTTTAAACTTGCGCTGAAAGCTACGATCTTGATTGAGAAAAGCGATGCGAGCCAGCTGTTGGGTAATGGTACTGGCCCCTTCAACTACTCCGCCGCTGGTGACATTCGCAAAAGCAGCACGGCCAATAGAGCGATAGTCCACCCCACTGTGCTCATAAAAGCGACGGTCCTCAGCAGCGATAAAAGCCTGCGTAACCACCTCAGGAATTTCGTCAAAGCTCAAGCTTTCCTGAGCGGTCGGCCCGACCTTTTGTAAAATTCTGCCACTATCCGATTTAAAGGTAATCGTGCCACTACGTTCGTAGTTGACTGCACGAGTAATATCGGGAAGATCTTCTTTGAGATGGCTCCACATGAGATAGAGCCGCGTACTCGGGCCTGCTATGCCAGCACCCAGCAGCAGCAGCAGCCAAAAAGTAGGTCGTCGATAAACCGGCCGCTGATAGGCCAGCCGTCTGTCTTTCGGTGGATGGACGGAGCGCGTGGGGGTAGCCCCGTTAGTCGATCCAGTAACTCTACCAGCCGTGCGAATGGACTCTTTGCGCGATCGGGCTGCTGAAGCCGAGTTTGAAGATGAGCCGGGCAGTTTATCAGGGCGCAGATTGTCAGACCACTGCTTGAGCTGTGAAAAGAGATTGGCCACTTCAGTCGATTCTCCAGGCGGGCTCGCCATTGACAAACTATTACTACAAATTCAAACGTCTATAGAACAAAATTACTCGCTATAGCGTATAGATGCTCGCGTCATGCTACCACGCAGAACCAGTTCATTTCGAAGCCATCAGCTAACTAAGGCACTGTGTCCCAGTGCTAGAGCAGTGACCAGCATCCCTAGAACTAAAAAGGGTTGAGCACTCGCCTGATACTTGACATCGTTTTCTAACGGGTTACGCAGAAAATACATGTCCTGAAAGGTAATTTGCGGAATAATCAGCAAAATTAGCAGGACCGCATAGAAATTTTTATGGATGGCCATCAGATAGGCTGCCATCCCGCCTTGAAAAATGTCGATCATCAGCACGCAAATCCAAGCGGCACTCTGAACCCCAAACATGACAGGCAGCGACTTGAGTCCGAGCTGGCGATCGCCCTCCACTGCCTTAAAGTCATTAACCACCGCAATGCCTAAGCCCGCCATGCTATAAATCAGCGTTAAAATCACTACCGTCGCGTTCAATTCTCCAAACAGCGCATGGCCTGCCCACCAGGGTAAGGCGATGTAGCTAGCACCCAAGGCATAGTTTCCCAGCCAGCCGTTTTGCTTTAGCTTCAGCGGCGGCGCAGAGTAGATATATGACACCAGTGAGCCGCCCACCGCGAGGGCAAACAGTGTTGGAAATTCATGATTTGCCCATTGGTCAAGCCCGTAGGCAACAGCCAGCCCGCCGATCAGCAACACCCAGATCTGTACGCGCACTTGAGGGAGTGAAATGGCCCCTGAGGGAATCGGACGATTGGGCTCATTAATGGCATCGAGATCGCGATCATAGTAATCATTGATCGTCTGGGTATAGCCCGTGAGCAGGGGGCCGGACATCAGCATGCAGGCCGCAGAAATCAGCACGTTTTCGATTGACCAGGTGAACTTCCCTGAAGAGGCTGCGCCGCAAACTACACCCCAAATTAGCGGAATCCAGGTAATTGCCTTCATCAGCTGGAGTCGAATTTTCCAGATAGACGTTTCGCCTGCCTGCGCACCCTTCATGCCCAAAAGCTGACGCGCATCGCGACCGCGCGCAGAGTCCTCAGTCGCGACAGATGAAGGCGACTCGGCTGCTAGTGACTCTGATAGCTTTTCATCAGACATCATGAAACTCCTTACAGTAATCCTTAAAGTTAAGCTGATTTATAAAGAGGCGCTACCGTATCTAGAAAGAAATGATCAAGTAGCCATTTTGAAACTTAGCGCCCGTGACGGATCGCCCGCTCAGCGCCGCTGGCAATGACAAATTATGTCGCTGATCGCCTGCTTCTACCGTTACTTCTGGGCCATACTGCGTCAGCTTAACTTGAGTTTTGTCGAACCCTGGCAGAAATAGCTTGACGCTGCTGCTAGCAATATCGACGCTCATGGCACTCGGCACCTCTATAGCCCCCGTCAGCTCAGGCAACGCATCGACTAACAGCGACCACTTTTCGGCCCCCGCTCCATACGGCAATGCAGTTACTGACAAAGGCAGAAATGCCTCAACAGCAGCGGCAGGAGCCCCGTCAGTCGCTATGCTAGTTGCATTCGGTGAATTAGCTGGTGAATTAACAAGCGCACCGGCTACCGTGAGGCCGATTTGCTGGGCGGCGCTCCAGAGGTATTTGCCCTGAGCGATCGCAATGTCATCAGCACTTGTTACTACATAGGCTCGCAGCTGCATCGGGTCGCGCACCATCGCTTTGCCCTTTGCGACCATGCCCTCCACGCTCTGGGTCTCAGGCTGACTCCAGATGTCACCCGACATGCCGTTGCTCAAAATAGCGCCCGTAATCGGCGCAATAAACGGAGAGATGGAGCGATAAAACTGCGAGTCTTGAAAGACTTTCTTAAACCGGCGAAAGTACCAGTCGATCCCGCCAATCGCACCCCACATTCGCAGACTTGATTGATCACCTGCACCATCGTGCACAATCACATCATACTGATTGCTAGCGGTATATTCGCGAATGGCATTTAGCGCCAGAAAATCGTCCATTCCCGGAATCACACTCAGCTCCTGACCATACACCGCTTTAAAGAACGGATCGCGCAGGTACTGCGCCTCGAAAGTCTTGAGCTTTTCCCAGTTGTCATCGAGCAGCGCGGTCGTCTGCAAATGCACCACATCGAAGTGATCGCCTTCTACCCCACTTTTTGCAAAGGCCCCAACGCCAACCGCGCTCGGGCTCGAACCAACGTCAGCGCCGAGTAGCCACGACAGCGCTGGCCCAGCCTCCTGCGAAAGCAGCAGCACCCGCTTGCCAGCAGCTGATAGCTTTTGAGCAGCCGCGATCGCAATGGTAGAGCGCCCTGTGCCCCCCTTCCCTAGGAACGTGAGAATCAACGTCATAGTTTGCAAAAAATAGAATGGACTGCACTAAGTTTGGACTGCGCTAGCTAATTGTATAAAGCACTGACTATATAGAGCGCACTTATTCAACTATAAGAAGCTCGTCTTCAAAGAACCAAGTCGTATAGTCATCAGCTTCGAACGCAACCAAAGCTCCAATGTTATTGCCGTCTAGCACTTTGAGGTCTTTGATGATAGCGGTTTTGCCAAGGCGAGACGCCAAAGACTGTGCAACGCGATCGCGCATACGACGTACCTGAACCCGCTGTCCAATTTCCAAATCCATGTCCAAAAAATGTATCCTTACTGAGATGTCTGAGCTCAAAGCCAGTTCTCAGTTTATCAGCGCCGCGCGCTCCCTTCGACGCTCCCTTTCAAAAACAACTTCAGAAAAACTGACCAAAATGCTTGCCAAAAGAATTCTCCCTTGCTTAGACGTCAAAGCTGGCCGCGTGGTCAAAGGCATTAACTTTGTCGATCTTAAAGACGCGGGCGATCCCGTAGAACTCGCCAAAATCTACAACGAGGCGGGGGCTGATGAGCTGGTATTTCTCGATATCACGGCTACTCACGAAGATCGCGATGTCATTTATGACGTGGTGTACCGCACCGCTGAGCAAGTTTTTATTCCCCTCACAGTCGGCGGTGGCATTAGCTCACCTAATACGATCAAAAAGCTGCTGAGAGCCGGGGCCGACAAGGTCAGCATCAACTCAGCGGCTGTCCGTAATCCAGAGCTGATTGATCGGGCGAGCGATCGCTTCGGAGCCCAGTGCATCGTAGTCGCGATCGACGCGCGCCGCCGACAGCCGTCCGCAGCAGAACCTAAAAATCCAGGGTGGGATGTCTTTGTCCGGGGCGGCCGAGAAAATACCGGGCTCGACGCCGTGAAATGGGCCTGTGATGCGGTCAGTCGAGGCGCAGGCGAACTGCTAATTACCAGCATGGATGCTGACGGTACCCAGGCAGGCTATGACCTGACGTTGACCGAAGCCATTGCCAGTCGGGTGGATGTGCCTGTGATTGCCTCCGGCGGTGCGGGCACCTGTGAACATATTCACCAGGCCCTGACAGCAGGCCGGGCCGAAGCGGCGTTGCTAGCCTCATTGCTTCACTACGGTCAGCTCAG
>JBAUIB010000155.1:0-12906 GCA_049680585.1 Phormidesmis sp. | reverse complement strand
CTAGCGACACCCCTGGCATCGGCACGCCGACAGTCCCTGCCCGACTCCACTGCCGCCGGGTAAAGCTCAAGGTCGAGCCCGCCTCTGTCAGTCCGTAGCCCTGACAGAGCTTCAGCCCTGTGGCAGACATCAGCGTCATCACCTCAGGGCTCAGCGCTGCCCCGCCGACAATAAAGCATTGCAACCGTCCGCCAAATAAGTTTTTGAGCGATCGCAAAACACTCTGCCGGGCGATCCATAGCTGGGCCCTATACTGGAGCGATTGGGGAGCCTCTAGGCGATAGCGCTTCGCCACATTCCAAGCCCAAGCCATTGCCCAGTTGAGGACGGTTTGCTTCGGTGTAAGCAAGAGACCAGAAGATATTTGCGAAGGACGTGAGACTGCCAGCCAGCCCTCATAGACCTTTTCAAGCAGGCGAGGTACTGCAAAAAAGACCGTTGGCTGTAGCGCTTGCAGGTGTTTCATCACCCGTCTGGGCGTCGAAAAGTACAGGCTTTGTCCATAGCTGAGGCTACCGTAAACAAATCCTCGCGCAAAAACATGGTGCAGCGGCAAAAATGAAAGGGCCACTTCACTTGGCCCCTTACGCAGGCAGGGCAACGTGTTGAAGGCTGCCAGCGCACTACCTGAAAGATTTTCGTGGGTCAACATCGCGCCTAGGGGCTGACCAGTCGCACTCAGCGTATAAACAATCGTCGCTAAATCTTGAGGGTGCAGCGCTGCTCTTAGCGTTTGCGCTTTCGACGCAGACCATTTTTCCCGCTGTCTCAGTGTCTGTAAGGTAATTAGGTCAATCGTCTCGGGCAAGGACCATTTGAGCGTCATCAAGCTATTTTCTGAGCTGTCTTCTAAGCTGTTATTAGCTTGGGTGTGACTCGCACCAGCAACCACAATCAGGCGGAGAGCCGTCAAGTCAGCCAGCTTTGGCAGCAGTTGTTTTACTTGCTCAAGTCTAGAGACGAACAACACACTTGCTGCTGTTTCTTGTAATATGTATTCGCTGGTTGTTAATGATTGATCTGATGAGTGATTTGGTGACTGATCTGGCGATATTGGCACGGTGACTAGCTGTGCCAAGAGGCAACCAATATCCGCCATCACGAAGGGGACATTGCTATCGAGCAGTAGCGCCGCGCGATCGCCTTTTTCAATTGCCGGGTACTGATGAAGCCCCAGCGCTACCTCTTCAGCCGCTCGCCTGAGTTCTAGCAGACTCCAGCGTTGCCACCGCCCTTCACTGTAATGACTAATTGTGGCTGTAGAAGACTCTCTTTTGATTAAGCGGCGAAGAGAAAATCGAGTAGCGGAGTCAGAAAGAGCTAGCTCGCAGCCTTCATCTAGCAGTGAGGGCAGCGTTCGCCCCAAATGGACAGTTGCCTTTTTGATGCCGCAATCTGTTTTCCGACAGGCTTTGACGCCATCTTCGTTTAAAGGAGCCTCGTAAATTTTGTTTTTCTCAGGTGAGAACATTAGATTCACCCAAAAGAGAAAGGTCTCTCTTTTCTCCCTAGCTTTTCCGCTTAGAACGCTCTGATCCTGATAGCACCCTGCTTATCACGTTTATTCGCGTCTGTTCTTTATGATGCCAGAGGTCAAGCGATAGTCTCATTATACCTATCTGTTTGAGTCGCCTAGAAGCAAAAGTCACAAAGGAACACATTGGGAGCTGTTCTAGTGACTGTTCTAGTTATATGGCTTGGAAAAGCAGGCACTAGCCAAACGGGTTACACATTAGCCAGCCAATCAAACATAGAACTGACGTCATCAATCGTGACCATGCCGCACTTCCATAGGGTAATCGGGAGCAGGCTGACATCTTCGTAATGCTGCTTTAGTGCAAGCGAAATAGACTCAGGAGAAAGCGAAAGTTCATCTTCTAAAAACTGGAAAAATTGAGCTTCAATCGTACGTGTCATCGTAACCCTCCTCATTTTCGCTGTTGGGTTTGTTGCCAGAACAGGGGGTAAGGACGCGCCCTACAACACTATCTTTCTGTAAGTAAAGTGAGTGACTGCTCCAAAGCAATCCCAAAGCAATGCTTCTATAAAAAAATTATGGCAGTTAGTTGTGAGGAAATTATGAGGGGTCCCGGCTAACCGCCAACGCCGAATACACTTGCCTATGCGATTCGCTCAATGTTGCCCGCGTTCTGGTACATTTCGGGAGTTGGAAAGAGCCCTATATAGCCGTATAAGCGCTGTAAGCAGCCCACAAAGGAAAATCAGTATTAAGCTGAGTAAAATCGTAGTTTACGGTACAAAAAAGGTTGTGAGGCTTGTTGGTATGTTGAGAGCAACACCTGTGGGTAGACCCTTGAAACCTGAAATCCCAACTCCCGCTATTGAGGTATCCCTATGCAACTAGCTCGCCGCTTGCAGTCACACAATCTGCGCGGAGACTTATTTGGTGGATTGACTGCTGCCATTGTGGCGCTGCCGTTGGCTTTAGCGTTTGGTGTGGCGTCAGGGGCAGGGGCGACCGCTGGGCTCTATGGGGCCGTATTTACTGGATTTTTTGCGGCGCTGTTGGGCGGTACACCCTCTCAGGTATCTGGACCGACGGGGCCGATGACGGTGGTGATGGCCACTGTCTTTACTAAGCTCATTGCCGAGAATCCTGAGAGCGGCATGGCGATGGCGTTTACGGCGGTGATGCTCAGCGGGCTATTTCAGATATTGTTTGGCGTTTTGCGATTGGGGCAATTTATCACCCTGATGCCCTATACCGTGATCTCTGGCTTTATGTCTGGCATTGGGGTAATTATTGTGGCGCTACAGCTTGCGCCTTTGATTGGGTATCCGGCTCAGAGTGGGGTGGTGGCGGCGTTGCAGCAGCTGCCGGCGGCGATCGCAAATCCTGATCCAATCGCCGCCGGATTAGGATTCCTCACCCTGGTCATCGTGTTCGGCTGGTCAGGCAAACTCGCGCGAATCGTCCCGTCACCGCTGGTGGCGCTGATTGTTTGCACGAGCCTTGCCGTTTTAGTCTTTCCAAATAGTGGCATCCCTCGCATCGGCGAGATTCCCCAGGGGTTTCCAAAGCTGCAGTGGCCCCAGATCAACCTTAACCAGCTAGGAGATATCGTCGGATATGGGCTGATGCTGGCCATACTGGGGGCCATTGACTCGCTGCTGACCTCGCTGGTCGCTGATAATATCACTCGCACCCGCCACGACTCCGAGCAAGAACTCATTGGTCAGGGCATTGGTAACTTGCTTTCGGGCTTGTTCGGCGGGCTGCCTGGGGCGGGAGCCACTATGCGCACAGTGATCAATGTGCAGGCGGGCGGGCGCACACCGCTATCGGGGATGTTTCACGCGTTGGTGCTACTCTGTATCGTGCTGTGGGCCGGGGGCGTGACTGCTCAGATTCCCCACGCGGTGCTGGCCGGGATTTTGATCAAAGTTGGCATTAAAATTATTGACTGGAGCTTCTTATGGCGGGTGGCTCAGGTGTCTATGCGAGCTGCCTTGGTGACCTATGGGGTGCTGTTACTTACCGTATTTGTCGATCTGATTACGGCAGTGGTGGCCGGAGCCTTTGTCGCCAATATGCTGACCATTCACCGACTCAGCAGCATCCAATCTGAACAGGTACGAGCAATCACCCACCCTGATGAAGATCCTAAAGTGGTCTTGACGCCTGAAGAACAACAAATGCTGCGTCAGGGCAGCGGACAGATTCTGTTGATTCGCATGAGTGGTCCGATGAGCTTTGGGGCGGCTAGAACCATCGCTCACCATATGGGACGGCACTATGATGTTTTGATTCTCGATTTTAGTCATGTGCCGCTGGTAGGCGTCACAGCTTCTTTGACCATCGAATCTGAAATTAGAGCCGCCCGGCGTCGGCAGCAGGGCGAGATATTTATTGTTGGCGCAGAGGGCCAGGTAAAGGAGAGATTAAGGCGGTTTCAGGTGCAGGCTACGTTGCCCGCGAGAAACTTTTTGCCGAGCTGTCATCAGGCACTGGCGATCGCACTAACATTGCTCAACGCTGATACTGACATGCCTACTCCAGCCACTTCTCCTCAGCTCATTTGAAGCTGCAAGGAAACACCCGTATTGATTGGCACTGAAAAGTATGTATTGAGAAGTTATGTATCGAGAGATACGGAGCTTCAAAATTTCACGATAGCTTCTTCTCAAAGTAAAGAAAAAGTTGAGAAGAGCGTCTATCTTTAATATGGACACTAGTATTGGGAAGTACGCCTACCCAAAAGGGAGGTGTATCTGTCTCCGAAAGAAGCGCACCTGTATAAAAGGGAAGTATGCCTTCTCAAAAGGAAGTATGGTGGCCAAATCGAAAGTGTGCTGGCCCAAATAAAAGATAATGATTAGCTATTGGCAATTGTCAGCTTAGTTAGTCCCATTGAAAGCTTTTTTGTCGAACAGCTTTAATTTCTCAACGCTTAATTTATTAATTTGCTGTCATCTTTATTATCTGACTATGCCTCTCTATTTACCTAGCTGGTTACATACCCTAATTGATCAAACTCATGAAGCAGCGGGATTGGACGTTATTCTAGACACGTTTGTTCCAGCACTTAAAGACTTTTTAGAAATGGATCGCGTTATGTTTTGTCAGTTTGAATCTGACGAACATATGCAGGTGATCGCAGAATCAACAAGTCATGAGCTGCCGCCTCTGTTGCTATCTCGCCTCAAAGCCGACTATATTTCACCCTATAGTCGCGAGACCTGGCAGGGCTTGCAAATTTTGACCTCCCTAGATCTGAGTATGCAGAACATTCGTCAGTTCTCTTGGGAATCAGACTCGCGATCTTCAGAGATGAAGACCTATCTGCCGCTAAATGATCAGCAGAAAAGTAGTCTGACAAAGCTAGGCGTGCAGTTTGCGCTGATTGTGCCAGTGTTTCAAAGAGAGACTGTTTTTGGACTACTGGTTGCACATAGCTTAAAGAGAGTGGCTATGCCCAATAGCAAGCTAGAAATGCTGAAGACAGGGGCCGATTTGCTCTCTGTCGCGATTAATCATCAGACGCTGAGCAACCACCAACAGCAGCTACAGGCTAAAATTCAGCAAAAAACTGACCTCGAGGTTGGACTCAACCAGCTGACGTCATTACTACAATCTGAGACAGCTCCAAACTTCCAGGCGGCTCTAGAGACAGTGATCTCCACCTTTCAAGGCTTAGGGGCTAGGCTCTGTATCGTCAGCTCAGAAGCCGGGACAGATAGCGCTGATAGAGGACTTTTAGACTGTTTGCGATACTCAGCTCAAGCGCTTCACGTTTACAAAGTTGGCGCACAGCCAGCGATGCCGGATGCGGAGGATGCCCTCATATTAGAGCAGTATCCGCTGTGGCAGGCCAACGCACAGCTTACTCAGCATAGGCCCTGGCCAGTGACAGATATTTATCAGACGCCTGAGTTAAGCCCTCTATTTCGAGTGTTTCAGCCGACAGCGATTACGGCGCTCTTGATGGTGCCGCTGACCTATCGACAAAAGTTAGTCGGCTATTTGAGCTTATTTAGAGGTGATACCGCACCCGGTGGCTCAGAGCAAACTGTACCAGCACAGTCTTGGGAGAAGCTTGAACAAATAGAAAAAATTGCTCGCCTGTTTTCTATGACGCTTTATGAGCAGTACTGTTTGCAGAAGCAGGGGAGCCTGCAAGCCTCTGCAATATCCGAAGTGCAGCAGAGCAAAGCCACTATAGAAAATATCGATCAGCATCAGCGCCAGATTTGTGAGCTGCTAGACAAAGTCTCGCAGGGCAAGACAGACGTCAAGGCAATTATCCAAGAGACAACCAAGGCGTTTTGTCATTCGCTGAACGCTGAACGGGTATCTGTGTATAAATTTGATGAAAACTGGGGCGGTGAGTTTATACGCGACTTGGAATATGCGGTTCCCGCTTGGCAGCGCTCACTTGAGCTTGGCAAGAATGAAGTTTGGAATGATTCTTACTTACAAGACACTCAAGGTGGGCGCTATCGTCATCGTGAGACTTCTGCGGTTAATGATATCTATCAGGCGGGTCTATCGTCTTGTCATGTTGAGATATTAGAGCAGTTTGGTTTCAAAGCCTTCATGATTGCACCTATTTTTGTCGGCGACAAGCTATGGGGACTGTTCTCGGCTTATCAACACTCGGCAGCTCGAACTTGGCAAGATCTAGAGGTTATCTTTTTAAGGCAGATAGCCACTGCTATCGGTATGGCGATGGAGAAAGAAGCGCTGCTAGTACGCAAAGAGGTGGAGAGTGACTCTCCTACAGCGCTCTCTCAAAAGTCGCTACAGTGGCAGCAAGAGGTCCTAACCGGAATTCTTACTAGGGTTAATCAGGGGCTGCCGCTAGCTACGATTGCTCAAATTGCAACGAAGGAAATCTGCGCTTGTCTACAGGTGGAGCGAGTTTCTGTCTATAAGTTCGCTCCAGACTGGGGTGGAGAGTTTTTGCACGACTTTGAATACGTGCTGCCAGAGTGGCGACGACTGGTGAAGATAGGTGTGAATACTGCCTGGAATGATTCTTACTTACAAGATACACAGGGTGGACGCTATCGCCACAATGAAATGAGCGTTGTTGATGACGTTCATGAAGCAGGCTTGAGTTCGTGCCACGTTGATATTCTCAACCAATATGAGATTAAGGCGTTTGCGATCGCCCCTATTTTCGTCGGCGACAAGCTATGGGGACTGCTCTCTGCCTATCAGCACTCCGACACCCATCACTGGTTGCCTTCAGAGACTGTGTTTTTAAGCCAGATTGCTACGGCTTTAGGGCTTGCCTTAAACACATATAAAGAGCCAGACATGCCCAAAGAATTGATCGATACGAGTGAATTAAGTAGGGCCATAGTAAATAGCGCTCCAAGACCCGTGGAGACCGTGAGCCAGCGGATGGGTAAACCATAGGCGGCAAATCGGACCCGCGCTGATATTCGCAGTGTCAAAGATAGCTAGAGCAGAGCGCCCTTGCAAATGATCGTACATGAGCCCTAGCAACCAGCCATTGTCCTCTTTCTCTCCTTTGGGATCTGGCACGACAACAGGTTCTTCTACAAAGCTGAGCGGATGGCCGACCCAAAGCTGTTGCTGGTGAGTATGCATGTCTAGTTTGAGGTAGCCGACGGGTGGGGACGATTGGCCAATGTTGTTGCAATAGCTCATGTAGAGGTAGCGGCTAGGCAAAGTCTCTTGGACGGGGTTGATATGGGGATGTGCAATACAACAGCTTTCAGTGCCGGGGGCGACGCGGTGAGTGACGCGTTTGCGCTGAGGATGAATGAGGGTTTGCCAGAGGAAGGTGGGGGCGATCGCATCAAAATCAGGAGCATAGCCTCCCCAGCTCGTCAAAAATCCACCCTCGCTCGCAGGCCAGCCGGAGCTGTAGATTGCTACTGTGCCATCGGGCCGCTCGCTCGCACAGGCTTGATGAATCGAAAACCACTGCTCGGTTTCTAAAACCAGCGGGGCGCTGCCTGAGCGCTCACCATCCGGGCGCGCAATCAAATGCACTTTCGTCGGTTTGGCCAAGAGCTTGAGGCAATCGGCAGGTGGCTTTTGTCCGAGTAAGAACGGCCCGGCGTCAAAGCTTAGGGCGTTTTCAAAAAATACGTAATAGTTCTGAGTCAGGGCGAAATCATGGGGATTGACGGCCCCGCCCGGCATTTTGTATACGGTGCGGCTGAGCGCTTGCCACTGCGCATCGTACTCGATCAGCTCGATGCGCAAACTATTCGCTTTGCCGATAGCGGTTTCTATTCCCCAGGTCCAGGTGACGAGGCGATCGCGCACCGGGTCAATATGAGGATGGGCCGTCATTGCCTGCTGCCCGCTACTGCGCCGCTTCAGCGCGTCTAAGCGAGAGGTCGGTAGAGGGAATGCCAGCAAATTTCCGGCCAAGTCTTCTGCGCCCAGCGTGGTCAGCGTGTGCGGATCAATCCGGTAGGGGGTGCCTGCTTCGTACAGTGCCAGTAGCTTTTCCCCCCAAGGTACGATGTGCGTATTGGCCGGATTTTTGAGATAGAGATCTAGAAAGTTAGTGCCTAAAAAGTTGGGCCTAGGAAAATCGGTAAACAGCCCGCTAGATTTGACATTGCCAAAGGTCGTGCGAAAGCAAAAGGCATTGGCGGCGGCCTCCTGCTGCGACTCTGCGGTATGGACAAAGCGAGAGGTGAAGTAGACCTTTCCATCCGGCGAGAAGGCAATTTTCGCCAGATAACCGTCTCCATCTAAGTAGTGTTCGACCCGCTGTCCCCCGCGCTCAAAGCGACTCGGCCCGTTGCGAAAGAGCGTCGATCCGTACAGCCCCTCAGGCAAGCTGCCCTCAATGTCAGTAATTTCGTAATCAAATGCCTGTAGCTGCGAGCGGAAAGCACCGGCCCATGCCTCTTTCTGCGCCTGCTTTAGGCGATCACCTTCGCCTTGTTTTCCCCATACGATACTGTTGGGCGGCAGGCTGGTTGGCAGAGTGGGGCTAGAGGGGGCTACGGGTTCATTAAAAACGCGAGAACGCGGCTGGGTAGTCACAAAAATAGCAAGGGTAGCAGCTCTTCATGGTTTAGCATAGTAGATAAAGCCTTTCTGTCAGACTAGATCGCCATGAGTCAAACTATTACTGCCATTTTTGATGGTCAAGGGCTGCGCCCCGAATCTCCTGTTGAACTTAAGCTCAATCAGCGCTACGTGATTACGATTCAAGCTGAACCAGCAGATAATGATTCAAAAGATGGCTGGGAAGCGATTGAGTCTTTAGTTGGCACCGTTGAAGCACCAGCCGATTGGGCTAGCGAACACGATCACTATCTTTACGGTACGCCAAAAAGCTCTATAGCTGATGAGTTCTAATCGCCTATTTCTCGATACGGTCTTTATCCAGGCGCTCCTCAATTCTCGAGATCAGTATCACTCGCCTGCTGTAGAACTACTTCCCCAGGTCAAAGCTGCCGACGAGGTGTGGCTGACTGAAGCCATTCTAACTGAGGTAGGCAATGCGTTGAGCGCCATTGATCGAGCGGCTGCTTCTCAGTTTATCCAACAAAGCTACCGAATTCGTAATATGTATATTGTCAGCGTGGATAGAGCGCTCTTTAAACAAGGGCTGACTCTCTATCAGTCTCGTGGAGATAAGCATTGGGGCCTCACTGACTGTATTTCCTTTTCACTCATGAAACAGCAACAGTTGACTGTTGCTGTAACCGCTGACAGACATTTTATTCAAGCTGGATATCGTGCGCTAATGTTAGAGTGAAGCGTTGCTCTGTGCAGACGCCACAGCAAGACCGTTGCCAACACACAAACAGCTATAGATTGACCTTCTAGCATGATTACACCCGCCGCTGTCTCCCGAATTAAGATCGTGTCGACCGTTCTCATATTGGGAGCGATCGCACTCTGGATATGGCACGCGTTTGCGCCGCTGCCGCCACAGCTGCAGACTGTCTTTTCGCTGACGCAGATTGTTTTACTCATTCATGCGATAGAAGGGGCGATCGGGGCTGCGCTCATCTATCGCTACCGCTCCCTAAAGAAAAACAATCCCCAGGACCAGCCGAGCCTCTTGCTAGATGAGCACCTACCTGAAAGTACACCCGGCGCTGTTCTAAAAGCGGGACTGTATACCTTTTTTGTCGGCACAGTGGGCCTCTCAGAAATCATCAAAGGTTCGTAAATAGCTCAAAATAAGGAAGCTGAAAATTAAGAATAGAGAGAGCTACTGTTCTACTTTCGGTGAGCGTTCCTTTGCGAGACTGTCCTCACTCAGCTCATTGCCTAGCCCATCGCGGCCCAAACCATCGCGGTAGGTATCGTTTGTCGCTGCGTCTGTAAAGATTCTTTCGGCGCTAGTTCCCCCCGAAACTTCCTTGAGCTGCTCCTCTGAAAGCGGCTCCGATTGCTCCGATGGGGAACTGCCTTTGCTCTTTTCTGCCATCATTCAGCCCCTCTATACTAAACGTCAGTGCGTCAGCAGCTGCGATGCTTGTTTAACTACTGTTCTTACAAGATATAGCTGATTAGCTAGAAAGAAATCTGAATGGATGATGAGAATTTGGTTTGATTTCTCAGCTATGCTCAGGTCTATATCGAGGTGTCAAAGTGCCTGCATCAGCTACTAGGATAGGCTTGTAGCCAAATCTGTGTATTCATTTGTGAAAACGCTGTAGCGTTCAAACTCTTTCTCACCTGCGGGAAGCATCGTCGCAATTGGCTTGCTCATCTAATTCTAATCAGCCACTAAGCTGACACTCTTTTTAGCTCAATACAGTGAGAACTGTAAGCAAAATCAAGCTTAGGTTTAGCTGGCGGCTTGCTTGCAACAGGCCCTGAGCAACTACGGCAAACTACTCTAAAGGAATGAACTCATGGAAAATAAAGAGACTAAGAATCCGGCAGAAGGGCAGCTTTCAGATGACCAACTCAATGAGGTTGCTGGCGGTACTGATATTCATAAGACTCGCCTAGAAGGACTCGACAGTCGTGATTCTAGTAAGAGTGTTGACGATGTTCAAAAGACCCGACTAGAGGGACTAGATAGCCGCGATTCTAGCAAGTAAAGAGAAGACATTCTCTGAAAGCACTCCATCAGGCAGCTAGTGTACTTCTTTGTACGTCGTATGCCTTGAGTTCCAGGCTTACGGGCCTGGAACTTTTTGTATAGACAACGAGTGTGGGACGGTGATTATGAACCAGACGAGTTTGACAACTGAAGCGCTGCGCTTTCTGGTGATTGACGATCACGAGGCTATTTTAGAAGGAACCGTGCCAGCGCTACAGCAGAGATATCCTCAGGCGACTATTGGCACGGCTAAAACTGTTCGAGCGGCTGAGCAGGAGATTTTGTATCATCCGGCTGATCTGGTGATTATCGATCTCAGCCTGCCTGAATTTGAGAGTTCTCCGGCGATGGCTGAGATCGGGATTCGGCTGTTAGAGCGGCTGTTGGCCAGTGAGCTAGCGCCCAACATTATGGTGCTCAGTACCAATATCAAGCCGTTGATCCGCCTTAAGCCAAAAATCAACGCCTATGAGGGCGGGTTTGTGGCGATGGATAAGGCATCTCCGATTCAGACGGTGTTAGATTCTGTCGAAATTGCCCTGCGCGGCTCGATATACTTGCCGCCAGAGGTCAGGTCGCGCCCAGAATTTGATCGAAAGTGGCTGCGGGTGCTTGAGCTGAAATATCAAAAAGGGCTATCGGATAAGGCGATCGCTAAGGCGATGGGTATGAGTGATCGCACCGTGCGCAACTATTGGATCCGCATTCAAGACGCCCTTAGCATTTATGCTGATCCCAATCAGGACTTGCGCATTCAGATTCAGCTAGCGGCGCGTAAAGCCGGACTGATTCATTAGAAGGCGCGCATCTGGGATGATGAAGATGTCAGGCATATGGCAATAGGTAGGGCAGTTGTGGAGATCGCTTAAAAATCGACTGTCGGGCTGGCGAGAGCTGGTTTTACCGGGCACGCTGATCATTTCACTGGTGTGTCTGCTGCGCCTCAGCGGGATTTTGCAAGAACAAGAGTGGATGGCCTTAGACGCCTTTTCTCGTCAATGCCCTGAGCGGATCGCCGAGCCCCGGATGACGCTGATCAGTATTGATGCTGATGACTATGAGGCGATTGGTGAGTTTCCGATTGCAGACCGGGTGCTGGCGCAGACGCTCACAAGTCTTCAGTCGTATAGCCCCAGGGTAATTGGGCTGGATATCGTGCGCGATCGCCCTATTGGTGAAGGCCAAAGCCGGCTACAGCAGGTGATGCAATCAATGCCCAACGTAGTGGCGACAGAAACCGTATTGAGCCAAGAAGAGTCGATGAATGTGGCCCCCCCGCCTGGAATCCCGCCTGATCGGGTGGGCTTTGCCGATACGATTGTCGATGCGGATGGCAAGGTCAGGCGAATTGAGCTAGTGGCAGCGGGACATCAGGGTCAGCGGAACTATTCGCTGGCGCTGCAGCTCGCTAGGCGGTATTTGCAAGACGAAGGGATTACGTTTAGCCAGGGCGATCACGCGAGCGACCCGATTCAGTTTGGCGATATGGCGCTGCCACGCTTTTACCCCAACTCGGGTGGATACATTCGCGCAGAGACTGGTGGCAACCAGATGCTAATGAACTTTTGCATGCTGCAAAAGCCTTATACTACGATTGCTTTGCGCGATCTGCTAGCAGACAATGTCGAGGCTGAACAGTTGCGCGATCGCGTCGTGATCATTGGCCAAGTTGACACCAGCGCGAAAACCAGCTTTATCACCTCTGCAGTGCGCGAAACCCTGTATTCTCAGCGCATATCCAACAATCCGCCCCCCACCAAAGTCATTTACAGCGTTGAAATCCACGCTCACGCCACCCAGCAAATTATCAGCTCTGTGCTGGATGACTCCTGCGTGCTGTACACCTGGACAGAGCTGACAGAAGAGCTTTGGATTATCGGTTGGGGGGCATTTGGCATGCTGCTTAGCGTACTGCTGCAATCTCCCTGGAAAAACATTATCAGCCTAGCGATCGCCACGCTTGTGCTGCTGGTTATTTGCTATTGGTTTCTCACCGCTAACTGGTGGATTCCGTTTGTTCCACCGGCCCTGGCGCTTTGTAGTGCGGGCTTAGTCACCACCTTTTTTGATCGCGATATTCGCTTTGAGCTGGCCCAGCGCCGACTGACCGTAGAGCGCACCTATGAGGCCGTTCACAACGGTCCGCTACAGCACTTGGCCGCGATTTTGCGTAGCTCAGGAGAAAGAGATCTTTCGATTGAGCAATTGCAGCAGCAGCTACAGTCTCTGAACGCTGAAATGCGCAGTATTTTTGAGTATATGCGTCAGGACACGGCCACCCGCACTAACAGTCATTATATAGCAGATAACACTTTTTTAGATCTCCAGCAGCCTCTGGGAGATCTGCTTTATCAGGTCTATGATCACACCCTCCACC
>JBAUIB010000154.1:0-5726 GCA_049680585.1 Phormidesmis sp. | reverse complement strand
CATCAATTGAGACCGATGGACGGGCATACAAGCCAAGCTCAATCTGTAAGTCATCGGCTAATACCTGAAGCTCTGCCAGCTTGCCACCTTTGGGAAATAGCAGCACCTTGAGCTGATGATATTTGCGCTGCCAGTCTTCAGCCTCTACAGCGATGCCACGGTTAAGGAAGAACTCTAAAACCTTATTGGCCGTTGCGTCATCCTGCGAGTTGCCCCGATACTTCTTAGGCACATTCAGTAGCTCGACTTGGCCTTTCAGACGGGCAATGATGAGATCCTTCTGCTTAATTTCTTGCATCGCTTCAGAGCTAGCCATCTGAATCACCTCGCCATATTCAGCGATCTGACCTTGCAGTTTTTGATAGCGCCCTTTGAACTGCTCTACCCGCTGACTGGTTTCCTTGCCAAATTCTTCGCGCAGGTAGGCTTCGTTCTGAGCTACGACGGTTTGTAGTGCTTCAATCTGATCGCACAGCTCGCCTTCAGCGTGGTAGAACTCATCTTCGCGGCGGCTAAAGTCAGCCGTCCGTTGCTCATACTTGGCCTTGTATTCTGCTTCAAACTGGCGGCGCATTTCGTCACCCATAGCAGCCTTAGCCTCATCTAGCAGATGGCGGCGCTGTGACTCGATAGCAGCGACTTGAGCCTTACTCGCGGTGACTACTCTATCGCGCTCAGTAATGGCCCGCTGTAGCTGCTTCTGTAGGTCAGCAGTAGCATTTTTGAACCGGGTAGATAGCTCAGTCTCACGGGTATTGAGTGCTCTTTGCTGACGCGCGATCGCCTGACGTGCTTTTTTGTTCTCCTGGCTGTGTAGAACAGTCGAGCCGATGTAAGCTGCGCCAGCCGCGCCAGTTACACCACCCGCGAGGTTAGCGGCGAAGTTATTCGTCATTAGCAGCGGAATTGAGAGGGCCAAGCCTAAGCCAGGGATAGCTAGGTGTGGATTGATGGAAACGTTCATTGTTAGTCTGGGTAAGGTTTACGTCATGTGAGCCAGTGGGTAGGGGCGGTTCCCGTCGAAAGTTGCCGCCCCGGCCCTAGCTAGTAATCGTCGTGCTGGGTGATTTGCTGCTGCATTGGCGCGTACAGCTCGCTCTGTGCCTGCTGGATTTGGATATTCAGCTTTTGTAGACCGACTTGAGCAAGCTGCAACTTAGCGGCCCAATGCTCACGGCGCGGCTGTAGCAGATTGCGAGCACCTTCGTTGTCGATAGCCATCTCTTCAGCCTTGATGCTCCAGCCCTCCTCACGGTGGGGCAGTAGGCTGGCTTCGCCTTGTAGGTCAATCTGTAGACCGTTTAGCTTGACGCCTTCGATAGAGGTCTTAGTCTGCTGCTGTTGCGTCTTCATCGCCTGAGTAGAGACAGATTCAGCCTTGGTGGCGTTCTTCTCCTGCTCTAGCTCGACTTCAATCCCTAAGCCTTGGTCAACAGCAACCTGCTTATCTAGCTTTTTATTAGCCTGAGAGATGAGCACAGTGTTTTGCTGTTCTTGAATGGCTACTAGGCTTTGGGCCATCGTCTGCGGGTCGGTCTGGCCAATGTCGCCGCGCACTTGAGCGTTGATACCGTGCCCGCTGACAGGAGCATGTACAAGCTCAGCATTGATAGCGGGTACTTCGTGTTTGCTGGCTTTGGCCTTGCTTGTGCCCTTTGTGGTGCTCTTGCTAGGTGCTTTCGGGCGACTGCGGTTTGGTGTTTTGGTTGCTTTCCCCTTGATGTTGTCTAGCAACTCTTTAGAAGATGAGATTAGGTCTGTAGCTTGCTGTTCTTTAGTTTTCGGCATTTTGTTGGGTCTCGTATTGTTTACGGAATTCGTCAGTTATCTCAAAGGCGTTTGCTTCATCAGCTATAGCCTTCAGAAGCGAGCGGTATGCTTTGCGGTAGAAATCATCAGTTGCAGCATTATTACCGCTGGTTAGTAGCCAGATGGATGTGTATAGCTCGTTTAAGGCATCCACTATTTCATCAACGGCTTGCAGGCAGACAGCGTACTGAAGATCAAAGGCTAGTATCTTGTCGTCATCGGTGGTCGGCTCGCTCATCTCCTGTAACGGCTGTAGAGTCTTGTTGGTCGTTGACGGCGCTGACTTGGTGAGGCTGTGAGCCGTCCTACAACAAAAGCGGCGATCGCCAGTGGAATTAATAGTGTTAGTGGATTCATAGGCTTAGAAGGACGATGAACAAAATCAGAATTGATGCACCCAGCAGCAGCGGCGTTACTTTCCCGGCTTTGCCTGCTGGTTAGAAATAGAGCGAGCCGCGCCATTGAGAGCACTCGCCTTAATGCCTTCAAGTAGGTTGTTTTGCTCAGCGACAATCTGAGCGATACCCATATCAAACCGGGCGGATAGTGCAGCAGCGATCGCGTTCGCGCCATTCTGCGCTTGCTGTTGATATTGCTGAGTCTGAGCGTCAAGCGCTGACGTGTCTAAAGTGGCTGTGCTCAGCTCAATAGACGGCAGATCAAAGCTGACGGTTGGCCTTGCTTCAATTACGCCGCCTTGGTGCAATGTGATAGCGCCCGGTTCGATGATTTCGGGCTCGATGACTTCATCGGCCTGCTTCGGCTTGGCCTGCTGAGCAAGAATCAAATCGCGTTGCTCATTGCTGAAGCGCTCAACGCCGTCGATAGTCTCGCCGGTAACGCCCGATTTCTTAATCCAACTGCGGATAGTCTTAGGGGTACTACCGGTCGCCATTGCGAGAGTCTTGCGAGTGTGTGGGTAGTTACCCATAGGTTGAATCAATTGTGTAGCTTGGCTTTCCATAGTTTTAGAGAGAGTAGAGGATAGGTAATTAGAAGGATAAAAGCAGGGGAGATGTGAGGGGTAATTACCTGCGGTAGTACCCTCGCAACTACCGGTAGTTAGTCGGTCAGCTTTGGGCTATTCACCTCCAGACAAAAGAGCTTGTCGAATACAGCCGTAGCGATCGCGCCCTTCTGAACCCAATAGCGCTTGACCGTCGCCGTAATTTGGTGGCTCTTGTTGAACTTGTGAACCTTGATGAGTGAGCAAATGAAGCGCCGATCAGCCCTGACACAAAACAGCTGAATCGTTACAAGCCAGATTGGCAAAGTGACATCAATGAAGTTCAGCGCAGCCTCACAGGCTGCGATAGTAGCCTCCAGAGCTGCCCGCTTCAGCCGTTGCTCTAGCACGGGGCAGTCGTTAGCAATGAAGTCTTGAGCGGTGGTATGGGCTCTCTAGGCGAGCGGCGAACGTGAAAATAGGTGAGTAGTTCATAGTGGATACCTTTGTAATTAGTTAGCGGTTTCTAGCTCTTGCAGAATTTGTTCAAGTACCTGCGTTTGGTGTTGCTCCCTGGCAATCTCGTTTAGATGGGCTCTGCGCCAGGTAAAGCCGCCGATAAGGAGAAGGCCAGCAAGCAAAGCACTGGCAATACTCTCGGTGATGACCTCGCCAGTGCTTTTAGATTTGGCTTTGACGCGGATCAGTTTCTTGTCTGCGATAGTCATAAGTCGAACTTTTAGAGAGGTTAGACGGGGCGCGGTTTATGATGCAGTGTGCTGAGGCTTTCGTTGATACCGTCCTTTCGACTCCGTGACATCTCACCCGCTTCTGACCACTCTCCCGGCCCGTCTGTGACTACTATAACCAATCGGATATCAAAACACACTCTGTTTGAGTTCAATAGCTCTTATTAGAAAACGTTGCTTAGATAGGTTTAGCTAAACACACTCTTATTGAGCGTTGTATGGGTTATGCTTTGAGTGTTGTAATATTTCTGGATATGTATAGATGACTTCCGTTCAGATGCCACGAAAGCGCAGAACATACACGATTGATGAGCGGCTGATTGAAGCGCTGGCAAATATGGCCGCAGCAAAAAACGCATCAGCTAATCGTTTTTTGGAAAATCTATTGTGGGAGAAGGCTACTGCTGACGGCTTCATCTCTAAGGATGAAAAGCCTTTGGGCGAAACCAGAGGCGGCGATCGCACAGATACATCAGAGGCTTAACCGATGAGCGATCGCCTAGACCAAATCGAAGCCATACTTGCCACCACTGCCCAGCAGCAGGCTCAGAACACAGAAACGCTGAAGGCTGTTTCTGAGCAGCAGGCGAAAAACACTGAGGGGATAGATACGCTGCTAGGCGCGATCGCTACTACTGAAGCTAGGGTGCAGAACCTCACTGACCACGCGGAAGAAAGCAATCAACGCTTTGAAGTATTGCGGTCTGAAGCGCAGGCAGACCGGGAAGAAACACAGCGGCTGTGGAATGATGCCGTTACCCAGATGGAAGCTGACAGGGCTGAGAGTAGGCAAAAGTTTGATGAGACGCTAGGCCGCATTGATGCTCAGCAAGAAGTGATACAGCGGCTTTTAGTGGAGTTGATTAGTACAAACCGTGACGCGACCCAATTGCGCGATCGCGTTGATGGCTTAGAGGCAAGCTAGTGACAGAAAGACTTGATCGCATTGAAGAATCCGTTGCTCAGCTAAACACCACGCTCAACGTGATTGCTGATGAGTTCATCCGGCCAATTGCTCAGCAGTCAGCGGCAAACTTTAGGGCCATCGGCCAAATCGACAGCGACCTAGATCGGCTCAACGAATCGTTGGGACGGCTCGAAGCCAACCACCAAGCGGGTATGGAAAGACTAGACAGAGTTAACGCCACATTGGATCGCATAGCAGAGCAGAGCCAGCTTAATGAGCAGCAGATATCCCGTAACGCCGAAGCCATCAGCAATAATGCCAGCGCGATCGCAGCCAATGAGCGACGCTTTGAAAACCTGCTGAATGAAAGCAGAGCAGACCGGGCTGAATCTCGCCAGCGGTTTGAAGCGCATCAAGAAACGATGCAGGCCCTCTTGCTTGAACTCACTCGCACGAATCGCCGCGTCGAAAACTTGGAGAGGGCTAGCTGATGGCAAGAGGGCGAAAGGCTAAACCAAAACTATGGCGGGCTGACACAGTAGATTGTTATGGCCCGATCTATGCGGGGCAGTTCCATACGTCGCGCCCTATGGCTAAAGTGTTGAGCGGCATAGGGAAATTGCCTGATCCGGCTTTTTACAACGACAAGATTCTTACACTATCCGATGTGCAGCTACGCTTTGCTATGGCCGATGTTGTTCGGCGGCGCTGGTACCCAAAGATGAAGATAGCGATCAATGGCCGGGAGCCTTCCGCCGCTACGCGCAATCTGGTGAAGGCAGAAGGCTTGATACTGAGCAAACTGCTTAGTATCGTTTCTGAAGTGTTTCTTTTCAACAGCGGTGGATATTCGCACCCTGCTTACTGGTGGTTTGAGTGCTGCCTAGAGCCATCAGCACATCGCTCATTGATGCATGAGGATTACACTCCGACAAAAACGAAAGCGGGCTTAAGAGCCGCGTTTGAATCGGCTACAGCAGCACTAAGACGTCGAGAAAACCCGTTCAAAGGTCAAGCTTCGTTCACCTTATTTGACGAGGCCATCAAGCTCGCTGATGCTTCAACCGCAAGGGCCGAGGATCGGGAAAACGATTTGTTTTACCCATCTAAATTTCTACCTTATGTTGAGGCTAGAGCCAAACTAAGCAAATTGATAGTCCTAAATATGTAAGGATGCATTGTAGTGGTGAATGAAGTACCAGACAGCACCGATATGATTCTCTAATTTTTTAGAAAACAAGAGCGTTTTACGCACCAATCTCGATACTCTTTGACAAAGGGTGCAGTTGAATCGCTCGATACGATTAGTCTGTCC
>JBAUIB010000153.1:0-12586 GCA_049680585.1 Phormidesmis sp. | reverse complement strand
GCTGTATACCTTTTCAATGGGGCAGCTGATGGACCAGCTCACGCATGGCTGTGACTGGTCTGTGCACGCTGATCTCTCAGCGTTGCCTCGCTCTGCCTATCTGCACTGGTACTGGCAAATTAAGTTCTCAGCTGCCAAAAATGTCGCTCATGTCTGCGACAAAATGCTGCATGCCTGTGGCGGCTCCGGCTTTAAAAAAGACATGGAAATTGAGCGCTACCTGCGAGATGGCAAAGCGGGCTGGGTGATGGGCCCAACCAACGAGATTTTGCGACAGTTTGTGGGTAAATCGGCGTTGCTAGGCTTCGACAGTCTCGACTACTGGAATCAGTCTGTCAACGAGCGCGTACTGCACAACGAACTCAAGAAAATGGACGCCGATGCCAAACGCACCCTGGCCCAAACACTGCTAGCCGAGCTCGAAACCACTGTAGCCTCACCAGAGAGACCTCTGATAGCCACTGCTAAGCCCTAAGCGCTCTAGTGTTCTTTTAGCTTTCCAGCTCTCCTAACTCTTCAAAATTCTCCTCAAATTTCTCTTAAACCACAAACACAAAGATTCCTATGACTCTTGCTAAAGATCGCCCCGTCACCATTGCCGCTGTCAGCCATCCCTTAGAGCCGCTCACGCCTAACGAAATCTCAGCCGCTGTCTCAACGCTGCGCGAGCAGAAGTCTCTGACGCCTAGCGTTCGCTTTGTCTCAGTCACCCTCAACGAACCTGCAAAAGAGAGCGTTTTAAGCTTCACCTCAGGCGATTCTATTAGCCGGGAAGCCTTTGTGATTTTGCTGGATAACGCCACAGCCACAACCTACGAAGCGGTGGTCTCTATTAGCGACGCTCAGGTCACGTCGTGGGAGCGTATTCCGGGCGTACAGCCGTCGATTATGCTCGATGAGTTTGTCGAGTGTGAGGCAGCGGTTAAAGCCAGCCCAGAGTTTCAGGCGGCGATCGCTAAACGCGGCATCACCGATCCCGACTTAGTCATGGTCGATCCTTGGTCAGCTGGCCACTACGGCATTGCTGAAGAAGAGGGCATGCGGCTGTCTCGGGCGCTGTGCTGGGTCAGGGCCAATCCTACCGATCACGGCTATGCCAGACCAATCGAAGGGGTGATCCCAGTGGTCGATCTCAACAAAATGGAGGTCATTCGCGTAGAAGATTACGGCGTTATCCCACTGCCGCCCAACGACGGTAACTACACGCCTGAGTATGTCAAAAACTACCGACAAGATCTCAAGCCATTAGAAGTTGTGCAGCCAGAAGGGCCTAGCTTTGAAGTCAACGATCACGAAATTCGCTGGCAAAAGTGGAAGATTCGAGTCGGCTTTACCCCGCGTGAGGGCTTAGTACTCTACGATGTCACCTACCGCGATCAGGGTCAAGAGCGGCCTATCTTCTATCGGGCTTCGCTCGCTGAGATGACAGTGCCATACGGTGATCCTCAACCCCATCACTACCGTAAAAATGCCTTTGATGTCGGTGAGTACGGGATTGGCTCTCTCGCCAACTCTCTAACCTTGGGCTGTGATTGCCTAGGCGAGATCTATTATTTCGATGGCTTTATCACGGATTCTCACGGTGAGGTCGTCAAAATCGAGAATGCGATTTGTCTGCATGAAGAGGACTTCGGCATTCTGTGGAAGCACATGGACTGGCGCACCGAGCAAACTGAAGTGAGGCGATCGCGACGACTGGTGATCTCGTTCATTGCGACTGTCGGTAACTACGAATATGGTTTTTACTGGTACTTCTATCAAGATGGCACCATTCAGTACGAGGTCAAGCTCACAGGTGTTGTCAGCACTGCGGCGGTGATGCCCGGTGAGGTGCCTAAATATGGCACGCTGATTGCCCCTCAGCTCAATGCACCCATTCATCAGCATATATTCAACGTGCGTCTAGATATGTGTGTAGATGGTGGCAACAACTCTGTGTATGAGGTGGATATTGTCCCAGAAGAAACTGACCAAAATCCCTGTGGCAACGCCTTTTATGCTAAGTCCACGCTGCTGCCCACCGAGCAAGCGGCCCAACGCCTGATTGATCCGTTCAAAGGACGCTACTGGAAAATTGTGAATCCGTCTAAAACCAACGCAGTGGGCTATCCGACCGCTTACAAGCTAATGCCAGGAGAGAATACCCTGCCACTGGCCACCCCAGAGGCCAGTGTTACCCACCGGGCCACCTACATGACTCGCCACCTGTGGGTGACCCCCTACAGCGAGCAAGAAAAATATCCCGCTGGCGACTACCCGAATCAAAATCCAGGCGGTGTCGGTCTGCCTGAATGGACTCAGGCGGATCGCCCCATTGAAGATACCGATGTGGTGGTGTGGTACACCTTTGCCCACAGCCACTCTCCTCGCGCCGAAGACTGGCCAGTTATGCCGGTTGCGACGATTGGCTTCATGCTGAAGCCGCTCAATTTCTTTGACGAAAATCCGGCCAATGACGTGCCACCATCCCCCAAAAATCACGGCAGTAAACATGCTTGTTGCAGTTGAGGGCTCAGACAGTCCATATCCGAGACAATCGCAGTTAAAAGAAAACAGTTTGGAGCCGCAGACTAGAGCGAGAGAACTGGGCCGCGAATATTCAGACATTCCTGCGCCGCTAGGGACTGTTGTTGCAGAGTATCGGATTGAGCCGGGGGGCGCTCTAGCCTACTCACTCGCCCCCGGCCAATACGTCCAAATCATCGACGTTAGCGGCTCGCAGTGCTCAGACTTTTTAGCCTTTGCAGGCATAGGCTATCAGCAGGAGATAGACAGCACAGTCACTCGTACGATTAACGCCATCGCCAACCCGCAAGCAGGGCTGCATGGCAAATACTTCTCCCAGTCTATGCAGCCGCTGGTCGAAGTGGTTCGCGACATCTGCGGCCACCACGACAGCTTTTTGTTAGCCTGCACCCCTCGCTACTATGAGGATGCAGGCTATCCAGGACATCCTAGCTGTAGTGACAATTTTAATCAGGTGCTCGCCCCCTACGGCATCGCCGCAAGGGCGGGCTGGCAGGCGATTAACTTTTTCTTTAATACGCAAATTGACTGTCATGGCAGCGTGGTTGCCCAAGAAGCCTTATCACGCGCAGGCGACTATGTGCTGCTCAAAGCTCATCAAGCCTTGCTCTGTGCTAGTTCTGCCTGCCCTGACGATATCGATGCGGCCAACGGTTGGCAGCCGACGCCCATTCATATTCGCATCTATGCCGCCGATCCACTTGCTAGCAGCGCATTCTCACCAGCGATGGGCAGGCGCGTTGCCGAAGACTTCCCCTTACGCCTCACGCAAGAGAGTGCCTTTACACCATGCATTCGCCAGCTCACTGACGACTTGGTTGAATACAACGGATTCTGGGTCCCTAACAGCTTCGCTCATCAGGGCGATCAGGCAGAATATTGGGCATTAAGGCAGCGCGCCGCTCTAATGGATCTCTCAGCGCTGCGCAAGTTTGAAATTACGGGTGTCGATGCGATCGCCCTACTCCAATACGCCTTCTCTCGTAACGTAGAAAAGCTTGTAGTGGGCCAATCTGCCTATGGCTGTCTGCTCAATCCCCACGGCGGCATTGTCGATGACGGCATTGTCTTTTGCTTTGGCCCCACTCACTATCGCTATGTGGGCAACTGCGACACGGACGGCGACTGGCTGAAGCGAGTCGCCCAGCGACAGGGCTGGCGCGTAACCATTGAGGCAGTGAGCGATCGCCTTCACAATCTCGCCTTACAAGGACCACAATCTCGCGACATTCTCAAGTCACTGGTTACCTTTAGCTCATCGACCCCAACAGCGCATAAATTAGGCGAAACCACAGGAAACGGAACCACAGAAAACGGAACCACAGAAAACGGAATAACAGAACTCGCTGATCTCGGCTACTTTCGCTTCGTGAGTGCAGCCATAGGCGATATTCCCATCCTGCTCTCTCGCACCGGCTATACCGGCGAGCTGGGCTACGAGCTGTTTGTGGCTCCACACGATGGCGCTCGACTTTGGGATGTGCTGATGCGAGCCGGAAAATCTTTTGGACTGATGCCGCTGGGGATGAAAGCGCTAGATCGCGCCCGCATTGAAGCTGGGCTGCTGGCAGCGGGCTATGAATTTGATGATTTAGTTTCTCCTTATCAGGCGGGCATTGGCTGGACAGTCGCGATGAAAAAGCCAGACTTTATCGGCAAAGCCGCTTTGGAATTGATTCGTCAACGCCCCCCTAGAGTGGCCGTGGGTCTGGTTCTAGAGAGCTTTGAAACGGCTACCTATGGCCAGAGTCTCTACGCCCAAGGCGAACGCTGGCGAATCGGTGAAATTACCAGCGCTACGTTCTCACCCCTGTTGAATCGCAGTATTGCAATGGCTCAAGTTGTGCCTGAATACGCTCAGCTCGGAACGCCAGTTGAGGTGGGGTTGTTAGATGGACTCAAGCGCCGTGTGAGTGCGATAGTCGGGCCGCTGGCGGCTTTTGATCCCACTAAACGCAGAGTCCGAGAGGGGTAAGCATGAGTGGATTACTGTGGGATATGGCTGGGCTAGAGGGCCTTCAGGTCGCCAAAGCCGTTTTTGGAGAAGCAGTGGGGTATTTAGCGCCGTTTCAGTCTTTAGAGACAGTGCTGGCGGGTGAGGGCTGTTCTGTATTGCGGCTGTGCGATCGCAATTTCCGCATTGCCTACTCAGGCTCTCTCGATCAGCTCATAGCAGATCAGCTCACCACCCCTCAGCCCACAACCACCCATCCCTCGCTTTCAAAGCGAAACGTATGGATAAGGCAGTACAGCTGGCTGAGCGCTATTCCTCTGCCCGCCCAAAAATTTCAAGCCCTGACAGCGCGCGCCACGATTAGAGCGCCTCATCGGTTAGCGGGCCTGCCAAATCACCAAGCCGTGCCCGCTCAGCTGGATAATATTGCCATGCTCATTTGGCGGCATGCCCCCCTGGCTCAGCCCGCAATCGAAATTCACGCTGCCCGAGCGGATATCGAGGCATTAATTGAGAAAATCAGCCATCTGTCGTGAGCGTCATGCTGTGAGAGAAAACTAGATGGATATAACGGCGTACGGATGCATCATTATACGAAGCAACATTACCTGCACTTAAGACACTTTCAGTATTACTCAATACAACTTAGGCGTGGCTTGCGTTGCATACTCTTGACATAACAAGTTGACTAACAACAGGACTCACAGATATATCACTTGACTCATAGATATATCACTTGCAGATACGTCGGTACAGCTGCCAACCTCGCCGCTCGTACTCATGCGCTATCTTAATTCTCACGCACTGTCTCATTTCGCATAAACCTTATTTCACTCAGTGGAGCCGCCTATGTCTCCTGAATCGCAAGAGTTTTTGGCAACCTTTGTCTCGGAGTCCTATTACTATTGGGCTTCCGTTTTTATGCTCCTCATCCACGTTGGGTTTTTGGCCTATGAAGGAGGGGCTGCCCGCTCTAAAAATGTTCTCGCTACGATGGTTAAAAACCTATTAACCCTCTCTATTGTTGGTCTCACCTTCTTTTTCTTTGGCTGGTGGGTGTACAATGCCTTTCCGCTGTTTCCCTTACAGGGTGGGGTTGTCGGCCCTTGGACTGATCCCAACTCAGAAGGTGTAGTAGGAGAAGTCTTAGGTCTCGTGCAGGCATCTTACCCTTGGTCTCCAGCACTAGGTCCCAACGTTGCTGACAACCTAACAGGTGTCTTCTGGTTCGCGTTTGCCCTCTTTGCGATGACCACTGCATCCATTCTCTCGGGCGCGGTCATCGAGCGGATTAGGGTAGGCGCTTATGCTGTTCTAGCGATCGTGCTAGGGTCTTTTACCTGGGTTGTTGCCGCGGCCTGGGGCTGGAATCCTTACGGCTGGTTTTTAACTCAGTTTGGCTATCACGACTTTGGCTGCTCCGCTGTTTTACATGGCGTTGCAGGCTTCTTTGCACTAGGCGTTTTGATCAACTTAGGCCCTCGCATTGGCAAATTTGACGCGCAAGGCAGAGCTAGAGCGATTTTGCCTCACAACCTGCCCCTGACAATGGTTGGGCTGATGCTGATTTTTGTTGGGTTTTACGCCTTCTTAGCTGCCTGCGTTATTTTTGTACCGGGTCAAACTGGAGAAATCACCATTTACGGAACGCCAATGACCTTGGCTTCTGTCGGTGTGAATACGACACTGGCACTGTGTGCAGGCATTGTCGGTGCTTACATTTCTTCGAAGGGCGATCCCTTTTACACCATCTCTGGTGGCTTAGCAGGCATTATCTCAGTTGGCGCAGGTTTAGATCTCTATAGCCCAGCGCTGATTATCCTGATTGCTTTTATTGGCGCTTACACCATGCCCTTTGTCGGGCGGGCGGTCGAAAAAGCAGGCATCGATGATGCGGTGGGGGCTTTCGCCGTACATGGCTACTGCGGACTGCTCGGTGCCATGACGGTTGGGGTGATGGCATCAGGCTATCCTCAGGGGGATGGGATTCCGCTGACTGGCTTTTTTGGACAGCTAGTAGGTACCTTCGTCTGTACCGTCATCCTGGGCTTTATTCCTGGATACGGTGTGAGCTTCGTACTGAGTAAGCTTGGGCTGCTGCGTGTGCCTGAAGCTGAAGAGATTGCTGGATTAGATATTGCAGACTTTGGTCTGAGTGGCTATCCGGAGTATCCAATTGTGCCGGAGCAAAATGGCCATGTCCCTGCTGCGACGGCAACATCTGTCACGCAACCTACCCCGCAGATATAGGAGAAGATTTTCTCATGTCGAGCCCATTTTCTACTATCGAGGAATTCAACAACGCGATTGATGGCCCGACTGAAGGCGCTATCTACACGTTTGCCAATACACCAATTGTCAATACGCTTGCTTTGTTAGCGGCAGTTTGTTTATTTGTTTGGTTTATTGTCAAAGCTTATTCACCTCATCACCATGTCTCATCGGTGGACAAGTCTCTTAACCACCTCAGCACGTTTATCGTGGTGAGCATGCTGTCTTTGGTTGCTGCCGATCACCGGCAGGTTACCCCGGCCGAACGAATTGCCCAAAGAGATGCTCAACAAGAGCGCCCTCAATCAAGGCTTGCGCAGGTGGCTAGGCAGGCTCCAGAAGGGCTGATGGGACTGATGGGTTTAGCCAGTGTTGGCCTATCGCCTCTTCGTAAAGGACGGGCAAAAAAGCGTAAGCGGCAATCGCGTGCTTCTAGATCTTTTCGTAGGTACTAGCGGCTCATTTTTTGCGTCTGCTTTCTTCGTCTGCTCTTTTCGTCTACTCGTTGCTCCTAACGTTATTTACTGTGCTCTCGCGTTTATAGAGGGCGCAGTTTTTTTTGTTTAAAAATGGAGGCAGCCTAATTTTGAGCGAGCATTAAGACAAGTCTGGCCATTTCTTTAAGGTCAACCGGTTTGGCAACATGCAGCTGAAAGCCCGCTAATAGCGCTCGGGTACGATAGGACTCTTCTGTGTAAGCGCTCAGGGCGATCGCTGGAATGCCACCCCCTTTACTCTCTGGCATTGAGCGAATCTGCCGCATCAAAGCATAGCCGCTTTCATCTGGCATACTAATGTCGCTGATCAGCACCTGTGGTCGAAATTGATGAAAAATGTTTAACGCATCAGCAGCGGAAGCTACACCCCTGACATCGGCGCTGTATTCTTCTAGCATCAGCACATACAGCTCAAGCGCGTCTTTTTGATCCTCGACAACTAAAACCCGAACATCCTGAAGCGAGACATTAGCATCATCTAATGATTGGTTTTCTCTTTTCTTTGAAGAGACTAATTCAACAAGCTCGTTCGCAACGTCTTCTGAAGCCGTAGCAGGAGACGCAGACAGTCGTTCATTCTGTTCTATCGTCAAAGGTAGATTCACCTCAAACGTACTGCCCTCACCTGGGCCAGCGCTCTCTGCCTGAATCCGACCGCCATGAGATTCAACAATGTGTTTTGCAATCAGCAGACCGAGTTTCAATCCTTGCTGATGCGGTGATGAAACATTGTCTGACTGCCAAAAACCTTCAAAAATAGTTGGAAGTGCGTCTGCGCTGATTCCTTTTCCCGTATCTGTAACTGTAATAGTGATAGATTGCGGTTGATTTGTTTGCTGCTTTAGCGCGATCGCAACTCTCCCCTGAGCAGGCGTAAACTCAACCGCGTTAGAAAGCAAGTGCCAGACTAATTGCTCTAGCCTCATAGCATCCCCCATCATCTGCTTTAGCTCAGGAGTTTCCGAACGCTCAGCACTCGGTGAAAAAGAAAATGGGGTAAACAAAAGCGAGATTTGTTTGGCCTGAGCGGTCGGCTCAATCATTTCGATCACCTCTTCTACAATCGAATGCACTTCAGCCAGCATCATCGGCTGGAAGTTAAGCAAGAACCGGCCTTGCATAATGCGAGAGGTTTCTAACGCATCGCTAATTATTTGCTCAAGCAAATCCGTGTTGCGCCGAATTGTCTCGAGAGCTTTCTCTAAAACGGCTGGCTTAACAACCCCAATCTCAATTAGCTGTAGCCAGCCACTGATAGCACCGAGCGGCGATCGCAGCTCATGCGAGAGGGCCGACAAAAAAGCACCCTTAACGCGGTTAGCCCGCTCTGCTTGAATCTGAGCTCTTTGAGCCTCTTTCAAGAGTCGAACGCGCTGCTGCTCGGTTTGCCTGTATTCAGTAACATCTCGCCAAGTAACAACCACACCGTCTTCATGCTTGGCCACTCTGACATCAATTACAACAAACTGAAGAGAGGCTTTGTACCCTTGCAAAATGACTTCTTTTTGATACGGATTGCCGGTATCAACCACCCAGCAAAAATCACAAAATAGATCGGTATTGCTGGTGTTCTTGAGCCCTGGGATAGCCGTATACATCGATTTTCCTAAATGAAAATCGCGAGAAACCGACAGATAATCGCAAGCTGCCGCATTCAGATAGCTGACGGTAAAGTCTTGAATAATATCTTCTGAATCTCGAACCGATGAGAGCATCGCAAAACAATCCAACATCGTTTCGACAGAGGTGCGAAAGCGCACTTCACTCTCTTGCAAGGCTGCAGTTGCCTGCGCGAGGGCTAATCGCTCTTGCTGTTCTCGATAGGCCCGTTTGACCGCAGGTCCTAAGCGCTCAAGCCGCTGCTTCAGCACATAGTCAGCCGCTCCACACTTGAGTGCTTCAATGGCTCGCTCTTCTCCCAACACCCCTGAGACTAAAATGCAAGGAATGTTCGAGAACTGTGATTGAACAAGCTTAATGGCGGTTAACCCGTCAAAAGCAGGCAGCGAATAGTCTGACAGTACCAAATCAATCTGCTGGGTTTCCAATATCGATTGAAAGGCCACTTGCGTCTCAACAACACTGATCTCGCAGTCTATACCACTGCTGGTCAGTGTCGTCGTCAATAGCTCGACATCGGCAGGATTATCTTCGAGAAGTAAGAGGCGTAGTGTGTGCATGCAGCGCGATGAAAACGATAGGATAAAAAACTATTGAGTTTGTTTTTTCGACACATTCTCTCAGTCCGTTGTCTTTATAGCTGCTCTCAGGGAACTTGCTCTTTGGGTAAAGAAAAATAGAACGTCGCGCCCTCATCAACGCGGCCCTCTGCCCAAACTTTGCCTTGATGACGAGAGATAATTCGCGTCACGTTAGCGAGGCCAATGCCTAAGCCATTACTCTCTTTCCGGCTGTGGGCCTGTTGAAACATGCCAAAAATTTTATCGCGCTGTTTGGGCTCAAACCCAATCCCGTTGTCTTTTACAAAAAAGACTGTTTTCGTTGGGTGTGAGTCAAATCCAATCCAAATCTCGGGCGAGGCTTGATCCTGGGTGAATTTGACGGCGTTCTCAATGAGATTTTGCCAAACGGTTTGCATCAGCGTGTAGTCGCATTTCACTGCAGGCAAATCGGCAATGTGCCACTGAATGTTATCAGCCGTATGATTAGCGTTGATTTGCGCTTTGATTCGTCGCACAATCTTGCTCATGTCAACTTGAGCGGGGCTCATCTCTACTCGCCCTGTCCGAGAAAAATTGAGCAGCGCATCGATCATGTTTCCCGATTGGCTCACTAGCCCCGAAAGCACGTCGAAGTAATGCTGCGTTTTTTGATCTAATGCTGTTGGATTGAGATGCTCTTTCAGCAGCGCTATGAAGCCGTCTATCTGCCTGATGGGCGATCGCAAATCGTGAGAAATCGAATATGCAAACGTCTCTAGCTCACGGTTAATTCCCTCTAGCTGCTGAGTTCGCATCTGTACCTGCTGCTCAAGCGTTTGATTGAGCTGGTTGAGCGATTTCTCAGCCTGTTTACGCGCCGTGATATCTTCGATCAGTCCATCGACAATAGGTTCACCATTGATCCAGCTCAGCGTAGCACTGACCCTCAGCCATAGCGGTGGTTGCTCGCTGCGCTGTAGCTCAAGTTCCGTACTGTGAGAAGTTGCCTGCTGAGGAAGATTTGAGGCGGTTGGCAAGGCCAGTGAAGCCGGGAGCGCTAGCTGGCTTTGTAATGCTGATTGAGCTGCAGCTAATGAGTCCACCGACAGCATGCTAAGCACAGCGCCATTGGCATCTAGCAGCTGTCCGCTTGGCGTCCCTCGAAAAATCCCAACTTCTAGCTGGTTGAGCAGGGCCTGAAGCTGCCCCTCTAGCTGAGCCGCTCTCAGCTGCGTTTGAAACTGCCGCCACACAGATTTCACGGCCTGACCTAAACGCACGAAATGCTGGGGCGATTTCACGACATAGTCACTTAGCCCAGATTTCATCGCCTCAACCGCAATTTCCTGTGTGCCTGTGTTGGTAAACATAATCACCGGACACTGAGGCCGCTGCGCTTTGACGGCGCGTAGTATTTTGAGCCCGTTTGACCACCCTAGCTGGTAATCTGTAATCACCATGTCAAATTCTGCTGTCGCTAGCATTTGCCCAAATTCTTTTTGATCGATAGCTTCATGAATAATCAGCGTGCTCAGAGTCTTATTCAGCTCTCGCTGGGCTAGCAAACGATCATCAGGGTTATCATCAACCAGCAGAATTGCTTGGAGTTTGGGATAATGCATTACTGTAGAAAAAGTGAATGCTAAAACAAACACTGCGAGAAATAAGGCGGCGCAAAAAAGGCGATCTAGAGATAGCTAGAGGCCAGCAGTGACTCAAAGAGTCCGGGGGCTCAAAGCGCCGCTGATTGAACCGATGGGTACTGATTGACCTTCAGCCAATATTTGTGCAAAGCACTAATCATTTCTTCTAAGGCATTAAAAGTAACAGGCTTGACTAAGTAAGAGTTTACGCCGATCTCATAGGCGCGATCAACATCAACCCGCTCCTGCGAAGAGGTCAGCACAACTACGGGAATACGGCGCAGTACAGGCTGAGCTCTCAACCACCCTAAAACTTCGAGCCCAGAACGGCGCGGCAATTTTAGATCAAGTAAAATCAGCGAAGGAATAGGATATTGGCCGCGATCAGCGTAGAACCCTTGGCCTGAAAGATATTGAATCGCCTCGTCGCCATCTGCGACGGTATTGATAGGCATCGTCAAACCTGCGTTCGAGCTGCTGCGCTGGAATGCTCGCTGAATCAAAAAAACGTCGTTGGAGTCGTCTTCAACTAGCAATAGCCCATAGTTATTCAGATCGGACATTGCGCGCGCTCCTTACGACGTGAAAGGTTATATAAAAATGATTTCGGAACTAGAAAAAATTTGTTTAAGCGGTGTGGTTCTGCTTGCGCCCGAGAACTAGGCTCATAGCTCATTGTACAAGCCTCAGATCTCAAATGTCTGAAATGTTGCATGGGTAGGGAGCATTTAATCGAGACCCTTAGCAAAGCTTCTAGCCGATGTTGCACCTACGAGTCTACAGTAGATTGCCGAATTATCGCTATTCACTATTTTACCTACTGCGTCAGCTGTCTGTACGGTTACCGACATTTGCTTGAGCTGCGATCGCCGCAGTCTTCAGGCTTTAATAAAATCAACCCAGAACTGGCTGCCTTGCCCTACAGCCGACTCGACGCCAGCGTCCCCGCCCAGCTGCTGAATGCCCCGCTTTACAATTGCCAAACCGATGCCTGTACCGACATAGTTTTCTATCCCATGCAGTCGCTCAAACACTCTAAAGATACGCTGCTGGTGTTCAGGTGCGATACCCAAGCCATTGTCTTTAACCCAAAGCCGAACCTTGCCATCTTTCTCTTCACAGCAAATGTGCAGTTTGGGTCGCGTTTCTGAAGAAACAAACTTAAGTCCGTTCGTTAGTAAGTTGACTAAAATCTGCTGGACAATTTGATGGTTACCGCAAATATCGAGCAGCGGCGATTCAACTTGAATATCGGCTTGCTGACGGGTGATGGTTTCGGACAAAGTACTGCAAGCCTGACTCATCATTGTCGTCAAGTTGAGCGACTGCATGCGGATATCTTTTCGGCTCAGGCGACTGTACTCCAGCAGATCTAGGATTAACCCGTCCATTTGGGCTGCAGCTTTGATGATGCGCTCGGCGTACTCGTGGCCGAGGGTATCTAGCTGGCCTTCGTTGTCTTCAAGCAGCGCTTGGGCAAACCCTTGCATCGCCCGAAGCGGGGCTCGCAAATCATGAGAGACAGTGTAGGTA
>JBAUIB010000152.1:0-2090 GCA_049680585.1 Phormidesmis sp. | reverse complement strand
GCCCAATACACCGCCAGCACCCGGCATTCCAGAATTCATTCAGGAGACAGCGGCCCTTACCCGTCGCCTTTTTATTCAGCTTCAGCGCCGCCCGACGACTTTAGTGGCGGGCGTTATTCAGCCGCTGATGTGGCTGATTTTGTTCGGTGCGCTTTTTCAAAATGTGCCTCAGGGCTTCTTTGGAGAAAGCCAAAACTATGGACAGTTTTTAGGGGCAGGTATCATTGTCTTCACTGCCTTTGCGGGTGCGCTTAACGCCGGACTGCCAGTGATGTTTGATCGGGAGTTTGGCTTCCTCAACCGGCTGCTGGTGGCCCCTTTAGCCTCTCGATTTTCTATTGTGCTGGCTTCAGCGCTGTTTATTGCCACTATGAGCCTGATTCAAACGAGTGCAATCGTCGCGCTGAGTGCGGTGCTAGGCGCCGGTCTGCCCGGACCTGGCGGACTACTGTTAATGACTCTCATTGTGCTGCTGCTCGTGTTTGGGGTGACTGCACTGAGCTTAGGGCTGGCCTTTGCGCTGCCCGGTCATATTGAGCTGCTGGCCGTTATCTTTATTACTAACTTGCCGCTGCTGTTTGCGAGTACGGCGCTGGTTCCGCTTTCCTTTATGCCGTCGTGGCTACAGGTGGTCGCCAGCCTAAATCCTCTGAGCTATGCCATTGAGCCGATTCGCTATATCTATCTCCATCCCAACTGGAGCTTTGGCAGCACGGTTATGCAGGCTCCTTTTGGTGATGTGAGCTTAGGATTGGCGTTGGGCATTTTGTTTGCTTTTAGTGCGGCCGCCTTTGCGACCATTCGTCCGCTGATCAGCCGTCGGATTGCTTAGATAAATGGCTGTGTAGGGTTGAGCGCGAGTGACTGTTTTGCCAACTTTATGAATCGGGCCGACCGAAAGATCGGCATAGGTTGAAGCAGTGGTGGTGGTGCGCTTGCTAAACTATTAATTGTTCTGCTAATAAAGTTTTGTTTGAAACGTTTTGGAAGGTGAGCCAATGAATAAGCTGGTCGTTCGGTTGATGAGTGCAGGTTTGCTGCTGGGTATGAGCGTGATTGCACCCGCCGCGATCGCACAGGATTCTGGCGTTGCCAATACGGCTGAGGACTTTAAGTCCGTAGATGGTGCTGATGGCTTTCTCGGCTCAGGAACCGACATTTGGCAGCTTTTTCACCAAACCCAGAGACTTTCTGGCGGGGGTGTTGCAGACGAAGGCTTCTACCGCAGCCAAAGTCGCCGCATTGATCGCCAGGCCGAGTCTTTACGAGAGCGCCAGCAGGCAATTTTGGAGCAGCGAGCAGCTGAAGCAGAGGCTGGGGCCAGCTCATCAGATACGGTTGAAGCACCGTAACGCCTGAAAAATCTTCATAGTCATCCTTCAACAGGCACCCAAGCAATCATGCATTGGGTGCCTGTCGCGTTTTGGGGCATTTGGAGTTCTCGGTTGAATTGTTTGTCTGTGGGGTGCGATCGCTCAAATCGCTGCTACCATTTAACCTGACTACACTTCTGCGATTTTCTGTTCATACGCACCCTACATGACTGCCACGACCCCCACGCTAGCGAGCCAGTACGATCCCACCACTACCGAGACAAAATGGCAGGAATATTGGGAGCGTCAGGCCGTCTTTAAGGCAGATCCGACTAAGGGCGGCGACCCCTTTTGCGTGATGATTCCGCCGCCAAATGTTACAGGCAGCCTGCACATGGGCCACGCCTTTGAAGAAACCTTGATCGATACGGTCGTGCGCTACCAGCGAATGAAAGGCCGCAATACGCTGTGGTTGCCAGGTATGGATCACGCCAGCATTGCGGTCCAAACCATTCTAGAAAAGCAGTTTGCTGCTGAAGGCAAAACGCGCGAGCAGGTCGGTCGCCAGCGGTTTTTAGAGCGGGCCTGGGAGTGGAAGGCAGAATCGGGCGGCAACATTGTCAACCAGCTTCGCAAGCTGGGCGTATCTGTAGACTGGTCGCGCGAGCGCTTCACAATGGATGAAGGGCTTTCTAAATCAGTCCTAACCGCGTTTAACCGCCTCTATGACGAAGGGCTAATTTATCGCGGCAGCTACATGGTGAACTGGTGTCCGGC
>JBAUIB010000151.1:0-28501 GCA_049680585.1 Phormidesmis sp. | reverse complement strand
GGGCGCTACCCAAAACAGCCAAACTTGAGCCAACAGCTCCGGTCCCGCAAAAATCGCTGGCCCCAAGCTGCGAGCAGGATTAACAGAGGTATTGGTCACCGGAATGCTGATCAGGTGAATCAGCGTCAGCGCCATGCCAATTGCGATCGGCGCAAACCCCTTCGGCGCACGGCCATCGGTAGATCCTAAGATGACCACCAAAAAGATAAAGCTCAAAACAGCTTCAACGAGAAAGCAAGAGAGCAATCCATAACCGCCGGGAGAATGTGCGCCAAAACCGTTGGTGGCTAGCGGATTACTACCCGTCATGGCAAAGTCAGGATTACCAGACGCAATCAGGTAGACAAACCCCGCCCCGACGATGGCACCAACTACCTGAGCGATAATATAAGGTAGCAGCTCGGCGCTGGGAAATCGTCCACCAGCCCACAGTCCGAAAGACACCGCCGGATTGAGGTGACAGCCCGAAACATGGCCAATCGCATAGGCCATCGTCAGCACCGTCAGGCCAAAGGCCAACGAAACACCCAAAAAGCCAAGCCCTAAGGGAAACGCGATATCTGTGCCAATTTCACCGCCAATGAAAGCAGCCGCTAATACCGCGCTCCCACATCCGCCCAGCACTAGCCAAAAGGTACCGATCCCTTCGGCAAGGCACTTTTTCATCAAATTCATAGTGTGAAGGCTCCTAAAATAATCAAGCAGCAAATTGTACAAGACATAAATTTAAGACGATAGGTGCCTCGCCTCGCTAAATTCACTTATTTTTCTCAGGATTTCGTAACATACGTAACGTCTTGACTGTGCGTGTTCGTGTACTAACGGCTGACACGAGTAAAACAGCAGCTAAACCGAAGCAGCGCTGTCTCTGTAGTCGAATGCATCCGACGTTAGCTCCGCGCAACGAACTACAATTCAGATATAAGCCGCCCTTGCGAACGACTCCGCCCATGACTTCTACTCTTGTGCCCAGCAGTGACATCGCTGAAGCGGTCGAGCATCGCCGCAATTTCGCCATTATCTCTCACCCGGATGCGGGTAAAACGACGCTGACCGAGAAGCTTCTGCTCTACGGCGGGGCGATTCATGAGGCGGGCTCTGTGAAGGCGAGAAGGGCGCAGCGACACGCGGTTTCTGACTGGATGGCACTAGAGCAGCAGCGGGGCATTTCGATTACCTCGACGGTGCTGCAGTTTAGCTACGATGACTATTGGATAAATTTGCTCGATACGCCTGGGCACCAGGACTTTAGTGAAGATACTTATCGCACACTGGCTGCAGCTGACAATGCGGTAATGCTAGAAGATGCGGCTAAGGGCTTAGAGCCACAGACCCGCAAACTTTTCGAGGTGTGTCGGATGCGTGACATGCCCATTTTCACCTTCTTTAACAAGCTGGATCGGCCAGGACGCGAGCCTTTAGAGCTGCTAGATGAAATTGAACAGGAGCTAGGGCTGAGCACTTACGCGGTGAATTGGCCGATTGGCATGGGCGATCGCTTTAAAGGCGTATTCGACCGCCGCAAGCGCCAGTTTCACCTGTTTGAGCGCACCGCTCACGGCAGCAAAGAAGCCAAAGACAACATTATCGACCTAGGCGACCCGCAGATCGAAGCGCTGATTGGCGGAGAGCTGTACTACCAGTTTAAAGAAGAGCTGGAAATGCTTGACGAGATCGGCCCAGAACTCGATCTAGAGATGGTGCACGCGGGTCAGATGACGCCTGTGTTTTTCGGTAGCGCCATGACGAACTTTGGCGTAGAGCTATTTTTAGATGCGTTTTTGGACTACGGGCTCAAGCCTGGCGCGCGGGAAAGTACCAAAGGGCCAGTGCCGCCCACGCAGGAAGATTTTTCAGGCTTTATCTTCAAGCTACAGGCAAATATGGACCCTCGACACCGCGATCGCGTCGCCTTCATCCGCGTCTGCTCCGGTAAGTTTGAAAAAGATATGGTAGTCAACCACGCCCGCACTGGCAAAAACGTGCGCCTCTCCCACCCACAAAAGCTCTTTGGTCAGGGCCGAGAGTCATTGGAAGTGGCCTATCCAGGAGACGTGATCGGCCTCAACAACCCTGGAGTATTCGCCATTGGCGACACTATCTACCAAGGCGAGAAACTAGAGTATGAGGGGATTCCCTTCTTCTCACCTGAGATGTTTGCCTATCTTAAAAATCCCAATCCTTCTAAGTTCAAGCAGTTTCGCAAAGGCGTTTCTGAGCTAAGAGAAGAAGGCGCTGTGCAGATCATGTACTCTGCTGATGAATCTCGCCGCGATCCGATTTTGGCCGCGGTTGGTCAGCTTCAGTTTGAAGTCGTGCAGTTTCGCATGAAGAACGAATACAACGTCGAAACCCTGCTAGAGCCCATCGGCTACAGCGTTGCGCGCTGGGTGACAGGCGGCTGGCCAGCATTAGAAAAAGCAGGCCGCATTTTTAATACAGCGACGGTTAAAGATAGCTATGGTCGCCCTGTTTTGCTGTTTAAAAACGAGTGGAATTGCCGCCAGACCGAGAGCGATCACCCTGAGCTTCAGCTTAGCAACACAGCGCCAGTGATATCGGGCATGGAGCCAGAAGAGGTATAGATCTTGCGGCGGGGTGAAACCAGAGGGTTTGAAGCAATACCGCTCAAAAGAGTGATGCCTCGAAGTTGGATATCGGTCGATAGTAAAGCAGATAAGCATCAGCGCTTGTTTTGTTACCATTCGCCTTCACCTACATGAACCCAGAAGATATCTCTAAACAGGGCAAAGAGCTTGTGAGTAAAGTGACTAATGCCGTCGAAAAAACCGGGACGGAAGTTGCCAGTCAGGTTTCTCAAATCACGAATGGAAAGGCAAAAGAGATTACTGAAGAGGCCATTCAAACCGCTGTAGATCAAGCTCTGAATGTCTTGCAGGTGGCTGAAGCGCAAGTGCACGAAAAAGGGATGAACAGCGATCGCGTGACGCTGCAAGTCGGTATCGGTATCTCAGGGATTGCTCACCTGAGGATTACCACAGATGTCGCCAGTCGAAATGAGGCTGACAAACAGCGCTCTAACGCTGTCGATGTCGAAGTTAGCTAAAAAATTACTCAAAAATTACTGAGCCAAGCCGCGAGAAGCCCAGTGAGCGATCGCCTCAATTGTTACAAAGTCACAACAATAAATTAAGCGTTACTAAGGTTTTGTATCGACCGCCCCCTTGAAGAGTGCCAATCGTTACGATAAAGGAGTAGTGAAGCAGGTAGATGGAGGCGTAAGCGAGATGAACAAAAGCATCCTCTTACTGACAATTGCAGGTATTGCTCTAGCCATTCTCCACATGCCCAACTTCATGCTGACGATGGCGATTATCACTTGCCTGGTTACAGCCACTGTCAAGCTGTTCTGGGCGATGCTTCAGGCGTTCTCTACACCCTCTGGCCAATCTTCTGCGCACGCCCCTTCTCCTGTGCGTATCTCTTAAGGGCGCATTTCTTAAATATTTCAAATTTTGAATCGTGTTTTCAAATAGTGTGGGAGCAACGCCGAATACCCGATAAAATGATGCGGTTGCTTTTGGCGATCGCACCCCTTGATAGAACGCTACACGCTGCCCGAGATGGGCGAGATTTGGACAGACCAGTACAAGTTTAAGACTTGGCTTCAAGTAGAAATTGCTGTCTGCGAAGCGCAAGCCAAACTGGGCCGCATCCCGCCCGAAGCGTTAGAGACTATCCAGGCCAAAGCTGACTTTGACGTAGCTCGCATTCTAGAAATTGAAGCGGAAGTGCACCACGACGTGATTGCCTTTCTTACCAACGTAAACGAGTACGTCGGTGATGCGGGCCGCTACATCCACCTTGGCATGACTAGCTCGGATGTGCTCGACACCGCTCTATCGCTGCAAATTGTCGCCAGCCATCAGCTCATTCTCACCCATGTCGAAAATCTGATTCAGGCCATTCGCTACAAGGCGCAAGAGCATCGAGATACGGTGATGATTGGGCGATCGCACGGCATCCATGCCGAGCCGATGACCTTCGGCTTCAAGCTAGCCGGCTGGCTCGCTGAAATGCAGCGCCACCGCGAACGCCTCAACCGTATCCAAGAAGAAATCGCCGTCGGGCAAGTTTCTGGAGCCGTCGGCACCTACGCCAACATCGACCCGGAAGTCGAAGAGCTGACCTGTCAAATTCTAGGGCTCAAGCCGGATACCGCCTCTACGCAAGTCATCTCCCGCGATGTCCATGCCGAATTTATCATGACGCTGGCAGGGCTAGGGGCCTCTATCGAGCGCTTCGCCGTCGAGATTCGCAATTTGCAGCGCACAGACGTGCTTGAAGTGGAAGAATTCTTCGCCAGGAAGCAAAAAGGCTCCTCAGCCATGCCGCACAAGCGCAACCCGATCAAGTCTGAGCGGCTGACCGGAATGGCCCGGATTCTCAGAGCAAATGCCGTTGCTGCCCTCGAAAACGTAGCGCTATGGCACGAGCGCGATATCTCTCATAGCTCTGTTGAGCGCGTCATCTTTCCCGACAGCTGCATCCTGACTCACTTCATGCTAGTTGAGACCACCCGCCTGATTAAAAACCTGCTGGTGTATCCCGAAAATATGGAGCGCAACATGAACCGTTACGGCGGCGTGGTCTTCAGTCAGCGGGTCATGCTTACCCTCGTCGAGAAAGGGATCAGCCGCGAAGAGGCTTATCGCATCGTGCAGTCCAATGCTCACCAAGCCTGGAATACACCAGGTGGAAACTTTCAAAAGCTGATTGAATCCGATCCAGAAGTTACCCAGCAGCTCTCTGCTGAAGAAATTACAGAGTGCTTCGACCCCAGCTACCAAATGCGTAATATCAGTAAGGTCTACCAGCGATTGGATATTTGAGGCGAGAGTGGCCTTTGCGAGAGCTAGCTCGGATTGCGGCGGTAAAGGCTAATCTTCTTCTACTTCGATGTAGTCGTCGTCTGCTTCACCGGGCTTGTCCATTTCTTCTTTAAAGCCGCGTAGGGTTTTACCCAACGCGCCGCCTAGTTCGGGAATTCGCTTAGGACCAAAGACTAAAACAGCAACCACGCCGATGATGACAATTTCGGGTATACCCAAACCAAACATGACACCGCTCCTTATGCTGCTTCTACTGGCACCATCATAAGCTCTTCGTTGCCAGCCTATCTATGAAAATTACCAGCCATAGAATCGCCAGCTATAAAATTGTTAGATAAGTGTCGGCAGATTCAGACGGCAGCACTCTTAGCTTTTGATTTCTCAAGTCAGGCTCTAGCCCCAAAGATTCCAGCGGAATCACGCCGATTAAAGGGCTATCTCCACCGGGCAATTCCAAACACTCAAAGGTCCCTTCCCGACCACACAACAAAAGCTTGGCATCTTGAAATACCCGCGCTTTGATTACACCGGTTGCTGTCATCACATCGACTTCTTTTAATAGCTCCAAGCCGAGCTGAGTGATTAGGTGAGCGGGTAGACATAGAGTCGTAGCGCCAGTGTCCACTAAAACATTGTTTATTGTGATGGAACGGACCTGATCGCTGGAGATAAATCCTCGCGACGCATCTGCCTCGTCAAGGCGGTTTGTGATGGTCAGCGACGTAAACACTTTGCCCATAGATTGAGTGACAGGTGAAGACATGCGGCGATACCGTTTGCTTACTAACAGTTCCCTCTATTATGTCAAAAGGGAGTATGTCAAAAGGGAGACCGCTGTCTTCTGTGCCGGCTCTTAGCGGTAACGCTGCTCCAACCAGACGCGCAGATCCGCTTCAGAATGGCAGGCGAAACTGCGCTGAGTTCTGGGATCGTAGGCGAACCATTGGACGCCATTCGGCGTGATTTTTGTCCATAGACGCACTTGGTCGCTATCGGTCAGCGCTTGCAAAATCCACTGACCCAATCGTTTCGTCCAAGATAAGGAAGCAGTAGATTGAGTCTTTTGAGGCGCTTGCAATGAACGCTCTAAACGTTGGGCAGCAGCCTGTTGAGTAGGAGAGTATGGGTCGTAGAATTGACCAGATGATGAGAATTGAGTGAAACTATTCATTTGAGAAACTCCTTTGCCAGGATGTGGCAATCAGCTTTGAAAGTAATGTTTTGGAAACAGTTACAAAGCGAGGAAGCGGTTTTCAAAAGTACTTGAGGTGAACCGATAACAGTCGTTAGACCGGACGAAAGCACCTGCTAATCGTTAATGAGTTAAATCGCTGTTCGCTTGTTATTTCAACTGTAAGAAACCAAACAGAAAGCGGCAAAGGAGCAGATAGATAGAAGCTATGCAAAAAATAGATGAGCCGCAGTCGTTTGATGTACGGTAGCCTGACTAGAGAAGGTCGTTCTCGAAGCTATCTTTAAGGCTTAGCTATCTTCAAGCGTTCTACTTCAAGCGTTCTAAGAGAGGCCACTACTGCGAACGTCATGGCTGGAAAATCTGCAAAGAATCTCAGTGATAAAGTCAAACTTTCTCAGCTAAAAGCGCTGATCAGCGTCGCGGCGACAGGCAGCTTCAGTGAAGCGGCGTTGCAGCTCGATGTCAGCCAGTCTACGATCAGCCACAGCATTGCGGCGCTAGAGGAGGCGCTAGGTGTGGTGCTCGTCCATCGAGGTAGGCAGGGGGCATCGCTGACGCCAGTGGGCGATCGCATCTTCCATCAGGCCAAGCAAACACTGTCGCTAGTCGAAGAGATGGCCCGTGAAGCCAGCCGCGCTAGAGGAGTAGACGGGGGTATAGTACGGATCGCAGCCTTTCGCAGCATGGCCAGTGAAGTATTGCCAGAGGCGATCGCCCATCTCCATCAAAAGCATCCCAGTGTACAGGTCTCGATTAAAGAATTTGAAACGACCCGTGGGCTGGTTGATTCTTTGATTGAGGGCAAAGCAGATTTTGCGATCGCCGAACTCCTGAAAAGCGACGACTTTGAGACTTTCTTGATTATGGAAGATCCGTTCATTGCGCTGCTGCCGCCCAAGGGCTATCAGCCTAGCGAGCCCTATCAGCTCAGTTGGGCAGACCTACGCAAATATCCCATCATCACTTCGGAGAGCGATTGCTGTCAGTCCATTTTCCCCTTTTTACAGCAGGCTCAGCCGCCTATAAAGGTGGACTATCTGATCAACAGCGATTCCACAGCTGTGAGCATGAGTCGTCAGGGACTAGGCATTAGCATTTTACCGAAGCTCGCCGCTCAGCCGATTCCTGCTGAAGTCAGCGTCGTTCAACTGCCCTTTAGCCTCTCTCGACCGCTCGGAATCAGCTGGGCTAAGGCTGCCTTGCTAACCCCAGCCGCCTACACCTTCCTAGATATCTTCAAAGATTTGTACAGCGCACAGCAGTATGGTGAAGAACATGAGCCGTCTATTCAAGCCCTATGAGAAAGCTGTTGTTTTTGCTACCGGGGACCACCCGAGAGTTTTTCGCCGGAGGGCTCACCGCTGAGCTAAATACGCTTAAGCTCGCCCAGAACATCTGCGCGGCAGCGGTCGTCACCTATCGTCAGCGCGAGCCGGATACGCTCTTTTTAGATGATATTTTGAACGATCCACGCTACGCAGAGTGCATTTATGTGGTGAGCTGGGGCTTTGATGTGCCTAAGCTGATTCGGAAACTGGGCGATCGCCCCACCGTTTACCACGCCCACAGCAGCGGCTACGGCTTTACCCTGCCTGCGAGAATTCCGATTATCACCGTCAGCCGCCACACGATGGCCTACTGGGGTGAAAAAGCTCTCAGCTCACTGATTTATTACCTTCCCAACGAAATTTCGCCCGCTTTTGAAAATCGCCAGCTATCCCGCGATATTGATGTTCTCGTCCAGCAGCGAAAATCATCTGACTACTTGCTGCATCAGCTAGCACCCGCCCTGCAAAAGCAGTGCAATGTCGTTGTGCTAGACAGCTACGTCGATGACCTCGTCGGCTTATTCAACCGCACAAAAGTCTATTTGTACGACTCGGCTGAATACTGGGGCCGCTACCGCTTAACCGAAGGCTTTGGCCTGCCGCCAATGGAAGCATTAGCCTGTGGCTGCCAAATCTTTTCGAGCGTTAACCATGCACTGGCTGACTACCTAGATCCCGGTTTCAACTGTGACAAAATTGCTGGCTATTCCACTGAGTACGACACTCAGCGCATTCTTCAAACTGTTAACAATTGGCCGCGTAGTCGTCAGCTGCCAGCAGATTTTTTTGCGAACTATCGAGCCGAGTCACTCGTAGCGCGTTTGCATGTAATTTTGACAGAAATTAACGCCTTTTTTGACTATCAGCCTCAGCGCGCCAGCGATATTCCCCGGCTAACGCGGCGCCGGATTGCCTACCTAACGCTTCAACGCATCATTCGCAAAGTGGCACAACGCTAAAGGCCCGTCTCAGACACTCCGTTTACCTCCCGTGCGAACGCTCTGGACACACGCTCCATACAAAATTCACAAAATATTCCCTGATTAACCGCTGAACTTTGCGGAACTCTAATCAGCTGAGCAAAATTAAACCAAAATAAGTTGATACTCTTATTGAGGCACCAGCTTAAGACAGGAACAGGCGTCATTTTCTGATGTGGCTAACATCATCATCGGCTTCATTTTTAGCCCTGGTATAAATTTCGCATTCGAGCATCGCAAATTTGATTTAAAGCTCGATTAGAATTGCCACTTTGCCTTTAAAACGAACGGCTCTGATGGTTACGCAGGACGAGCACGTTGGGCTTTTACTGGTCTTTCACCGGTCTTTCAGGGTACGTGCGCAGCCCTGGCAGCTTGCTGTGGGTTAATTTCAGCTGAATCCCTGAGATTTCATTAAAAAAATACAGGGAATACTTAAGTACACATTTCTCTTTAGCGATGAGCATGGCTTCTTCTTCTTCTGCCGCTGCGGTTATTGAGCGCTTAGGCGATCGCTACGAAATTTTGCATAGCATTGGTCGTCCTTGCGGCTACCAGCAGCTGCTCGCCAACGACACCCAGCGGCGCCGCTGGGTAGTGATCAAATCACTAGCGATAGAAGAGCAGACGCCACCTGGAGATATCTGCTGTTTCGAACGTGAGATTCATCTGCTCGAATCGCTAAAGCATCCCACCATTCCGCGCTATATCGAGTCTTTTAGCGTCGATGCAGCGCATACTGGCAGTAGCAGAAAAGGGCTGGTGTTGGTACAGAGTCACAATGGTGGCCAGACGCTGGCCCAGCGAGTCGCCGCTGGACAAACCTTCAGCGAGGCAGATATCAAGGAAATTGCGAAACAGCTCTTGCAAGGCTTGATCTATCTCCATAGCAAAGGTCTGATTCATCGAGATCTCACACCTGACAGCATTGTCATCACTGGCTCTGAAACGGCTGAAGTCGGACAGGTGTGCTGGCTCAGCCTAGGCACCGTTCAGTATGTCCAAACGCAGCCGAAAGATACGCTAGTCGGCACCTATGGCTACATGCCGCCTGAGCAAGTAGGCGGGCAGGCGGCCTTCGCTTCTGATCTCTACAGCTTGGGCGCTACGCTGATTTACTTGGCGACGGGTTGTCACCTCGGTGAGCTGCCTCATCGCCCTAACCAGGGGAGTCTTAAGGCAAAGTTTGCCTGCCCGACCACCCGTATGAGCCTCAGCCTCCAGCAGTGGATTAATTGGCTGATTGAGCCTGCGGTGAGCGATCGCCCGGCTACCGCTAAAAAAGCCCTCGCGGCGCTCAATCATTTACCGCTGGCGATGCTCAAACAGCGCCTGTGGAAACCGACGAAGGCTCAGCTACTGCCGGTGCCAATTAGAGCACAGCAAGGTCAAGAAGAGCCTTATTTCACCCAAATCAAACAGCTGAGACAGCGGCGATCGCTAGAGCTAGTCGTGCCCCCGACCGGGCTTAAGTCCACTCGCTACCGACGGGCACTGCCGCCGCTGGTCATGGGCATCACGCTGATGAGCGTGGCGCTCTATCTCATCAGCCTACTGACATTCTCGCCTGGCATGTTCAGTAGCTTTGAGGGAGTGGCGTCTTTAGCAGCCGCGGCCCTTGGCATCAGCGGTGGGCTTTACAGCCTTCGCTTTTTGAAAGCAGCGCTGGGCTTGCTGAGTACGTGCTTTCTCCGTCAGGTTCATCTCGAGCTGAAGTCAGACGTTTTGCTAATTGCCTACAAGTATTGGCTGCGATCGCCGGTCTATGTCGTCAATACTCGCCGCGAAGACATCTACAACATCAGCGCGTTGGCCGACTGCGGGGCGCTGCGCATTTTAACCCACCGCAACCGTACCCGCATTCCCTGCGACTGCTATCAGCTCACCCTTAGCGACGGTGCCCTCAGCCCGCGTGATATCCGCTGGCTCGCCTCGCTGCTAAACGAGTGGCGAAGTCAGGCCGGTAGGTGTCCTCGCCGCTAAGGGGTTGACGTTGAAGAGAGCAGCTGAGACGAGGATTGAGCAGCCATCACTAGCTGCTCGACCAGTTCAAGAAAGCCTTGGCCTTCAGGGGCCGACGTTAAATACGCAGGCGAGTGGGCCAGCGCGGGCAAGTAATGAGCGACATTGGCCACGCCAACGGAATGGGGAAAATGCTCGCCGTCAAATAAACTTTCGTCATTTGGACTATCGCCGACTGTCACTACGTTGGTAGGTGCGATCTGAGGAAACATCCGCTGGAGCACGGTAGCTAGCCCAGCGGCCTTATTTTGTGACTCGAGTTTGAGATGACACTGCACGGTGCTGTAGGTAAAGCCCATCGATTGGGCCGCGCAGGCTGTCTGCATCCAGTCTAGGTCGGCGGCGCTGAGCCCTTCGATATCAAAGGTCCAGTCCGTGATGCGATAGGCATTATCGACGGACGGCGTCAGTTGAGGGTACCGACGTTTGATCTGATTGAACAGAGTTAAGAGGCGATCGCGGTGATCCCCTATCTGCCCAGTATCTGGCAAAATCATCGGCTCAAGGGTGTCTTTGGGGATGTATAGACCGCCGTTTTCAGCGATCGCCCCGACCACCGGCAGGTAATTTACCAGCGCGCTCACCCATCCTGCCGAGCGGCCGGTGACAATCATCACGCCCATACCGTGAGCCGTGAGCCTTTTAAGCGCGTCTAAGAGCCCTGGCGTAAAGTCTCCTGCCGTCGTTAAAGTACCATCCATATCGGTCGCGACCAGCTGAATATGCGCAAGAGCAGATTGGCTAAGAGCAGGCGTCAGTAGCGGTGGCAGCATAGTTATCTAGTCGTTACTAATGGGGAACTCTAAAGGTAATCCATCGCCCGCAAGTGACCGTCATGTCAACTGGCAATATAGCCCAACCCTGGCTCGCTCAAACCTCCATACCTCGGCTCGCTCAAGTCTCAAGCCCGGCAGAGCCGCCAGCACCGCCAGCCCCTGTCAACCTTTGGCGATATACCTCTGGAGGACTGCTCATCCTTCTCGCTGGCCTTGGCATCTTTTCCTGCTTGCAAAACCGCAAGCTGCAAAAACAGCTCAACTTTGAATTCTACAAAAACAAAGAGCTGCAAAAACGGGTCAAGCTAGCGCTGAGCACCATTGCCAAAATGGAGCGCAACCCTGATTTGATTCACTCGCGTGACTTTAACCTTGACTATTTGCGGATGCGGATGGAGGAAAAGCAATTCAACTTCGCAATCGTCAACCAGCTCAAGATCAAAGTCAAGCAGCGCATCAGTGAAGCATTACGGCCTACGCAGGCCAGCGCCGGGATGGTGGGTATCGCCAGTCAGCCGCGAGCTATCAACCAAGTATTTGATGTAGAGTACACCTCACCGAGCGATGAGAAAAAGCGCAAACGGGTTCTTTTCCGTATTCAGATTCGCCTGATGAAGCTGCCAGCACAGGCAACCTCCACCAGCGTAGAAGAAATCGTCAAGTGTATCGAAAACTTTTTGAACCCTCAAGAGGGCGAAGGCTTTTGGCAGCCGACGCTACAAGGCCGCATTGCTAACATGCAGTGGGATCAAAAGGCGAAGCCCACACCGCTACTGATCCTTGAGCAAACCAATGAAGGCGTCAACGTTACCTTCAGAACCAAAACGGCCAAACGCACTATGGCCTAGGACTTTGCCTATCTCAGTTTTGCTTCCTTAGCTTTTGGCTACTTCAGCCAGTTCTTCAGGCGAGCAGCTACCTGAGGCCGTCTGAGCTTACGCATGGCTTTTGTTTGAATTTGGCGCACGCGCTCTCGTGAAAGCTGAAAAATGCGGCCCACTTCTTCGAGCGTATGAGTCTCGCCTGTGGTCAGGCCATAGCGTAGCGCGATGATTTCTTTTTCTCGCTCGGTGAGCACTTCGGTGAGGACATCAGAAATTTCCTGACACATCATCGACTCACTGATTTTGGACTCGGGGGAGAGAGACTTGCCGTCTTCTAGCAGCTCCATCAGCTCGGTATCTTCCCCTTTGCCGACGCGGTGATTCAGCGATAGCGACTTGCGCTGAACCTGCTGTAAGACCCGCAGCTGCTCAGGCGTCATCTCTAGCGCGGCGGCGACTTCAGTTTCGTTAGGCGTGCGCTGCAGCTCCTTGCGTAGCTCGCGGTGTGCTTTTTTGAGCTTGTTGAGCTTTTCAACGATATGAATAGGTAGGCGAATGGTCCGAGCATCGTTGGCAATCGTGCGGGTAATGCCTTGGCGAATCCACCAGTAAGCATAGGTGGAAAACTTGTAGCCTTTGTCGGGATCAAACTTTTCAGCGGCGCGGTTAAGACCCAGTGCGCCTTCTTGAATGAGATCGAGAAAGGGCACGCCGCGGTTGAGATAGCGCTTGGCAATAGAAACGACTAGCCGCAGGTTAGAGCGGATCATCCGGCGCTTGGCCGAGCGAGCTTTTTGCAGCTGCTGCTTGAGCTGCGCTTCACTACAGGAAAATGACTCGGCTAGCTCAGCTAGGGTTGGCCGCCGGTTCAGGCTTTCGCTCAGCGTCTCGGAGCGTTCTTCTAGCTCTACAATGATGCGCACCTGACGGGCCAGCTCAATTTCTTCGTCTGGTTTGAGCAAGGGGTAGCGGGCCATCTCTTTGAAGAAGGCACCGACGGCATCATCGCTGGATGATTTGCGGTAGCGTGAGGAAGCCGTCGCACTATCTGAGTACTGGACTGAATACTGAGAATCGTCTGATGAATCGTCGTCTAGATCGTCATCTTCATCATCATCGTCAGGAAGAGTCGCATCGGCATATTCACCCGTCCGAGTCGCAGTAGCATCGCTGAGATCTAAATCGTCTTCCCAGTCAGCGCCAGAGGCGGTAGTGGACGTGTCTTCATCGACCTCTCGAGGGGCAGGACTGAGGGATGGCTCCGTGGCGATCGCGCTCGACGAACGGGCAGTTTCGCGCAGCGGTGCTAGAGAAATGCTGATGTCAGAATTGTAGGGAGCTGTCATATTTAGAATCAGGTTCACGTCATGACGATTTTCAGGCAGGCGTGCGCTCACTCCTCTGGAATACAGCTAGCTAGAGCATGGCCAAGCTTATTAGTGAATAGCTTCAATTTGCTTTCGCTATCTACGTCGCTATCTGCTTACTATAGCAACCCTATATTAAGAAATTGTTCAATCCAATAACTTAGATATCTTTTCTAATCCCTTAGGAGCGTCCCCTATAAGGGGTTTCGCTTTTTTATTACGTTTCGTTGTTCTGTTTTAATTTATGTCCTACTCGAGTCACTCTCAAGCGAACGAAATCATCCTAATTTTCAACTTTTATGTGTAGGACTCAGCGAAACGTATCAGCTTCATGGGTGGAGGTATTGGTGGATTGCCCAGGCGCGACAGGACTCTACACTTATCGGATACCAGAGAGTCTTGAGGTTAGTCCAGGGGATATTGTAAGCGTTTCTTTCGGTCGTCAGCAGGTTGGGGCGATCGCTATTCGCATCATTCAAAAACCCTCTGAAGACTTACACCCCTCATCGATCAAGCCGATTGAAAGCATTCTCAATTCGGCCTTCTTTAATAAAGAGTATTGGCAGCTATTAAACCGTGTCGCTCGCTACTATCAGACGCCCTTTATTCGGGTAATTCGTACAGCATTGCCCCCCGGACTCTTGTCCAAATCACAGCGCAGAATTCGGCTTAGCTCGCAGGCGACTGCCGACGCACTGACGCAACTCTCTAACCGCTCGTTTGAGCAAACCTCATCTAATCAAACACCATCTAATCAACCGTTGCTGTCCCCACTGGCTTTGCAACTGATAGAAACGCTACAGAACTCTCCTAACGGTGATTACAGCTGGCAATACCTACGCCAACAGCTCAAGCGCCATCCGTCCGCGGGCCCTAGCGCCAGTACGCAAGCCTTACAGCAGCTCATTCAGCAAGCGCTGATCGAAAGCTATTTAGCCCCGCCTCAGGTCCTACGCCCCCAAAAGCGTCAGGCAGTGCTCCTGATACAAACGGCTCAAGCCAGCCAGATTAGCGATGTTAGCGACAGCTTAAGCGACAGACAGCGAGCGATCCTCTCAGGACTCGCGCACCACGGCGGTGAGCTATGGCTCAGCGATGCGCTCCAGCTCTTGCGCACCACCAGTAAAACGCTTAAAAAAATTGAGGCACAGGGGTATCTCATCGTAGAGCCGCGCGAGAGGCTGCGCTCAGGCAGTCACTCTACGGCGCTGCCGGATCAGCCAAAGGTGCTAACGGGCGATCAGGCTAAGGCGTTAGCGGTGATCCAGCAGCTGCAGGGCTACCGTGAAGTGCTGCTGCATGGCGTTACCGGCTCGGGCAAGACAGAAGTGTATTTGCAGGCGATCGCGCCCCACCTGCAAGCCCAGCGCTCAGCCCTTGTACTGGTGCCTGAAATTGGCCTCACGCCTCAGCTGACAGATCGCTTTCGTAGCCGCTTTGGCGATCGCGTATGCGTCTATCACAGCGGCCTTTCTGAGGGCGAACGCTACGACACCTGGCGACAAATGTTCACGGGCACCCCTCAGGTGATCATCGGCACGCGTTCGGCCATCTTCGCGCCGCTGCCGAATCTAGGCATTCTCATCCTTGATGAAGAACACGACAGCAGCTTTAAGCAGGATCAGCCCATGCCCTGCTATCACGCGCGTCAGGTGGCTCAATGGCGCGCCGAGCTAGAGAACTGTCCTCTAATACTGGGATCAGCGACGCCATCAATTGAAACCTGGGTGCGCTTTAGAGCAAGCGAGGCATTTCTGCCTGATTCAAAAGAATGCATTCCCCTACCTAATTTGCCTTCTCCGTCTGATTCCAATAGAAAGGAGCCCCTCTACCTGTCATTGCCCGAGCGCGTCTATGCGCGCCCACTGCCGCCGATTGAAATTGTGGACATGCGCAAAGAGCTGCATGAAGGCAATCGTACGATCTTTAGCCGATCACTCCAGCAGGCGCTAGAAGATCTTATTGAAAAAGGGAATCAGGGCATTTTGTTTATCCATCGGCGCGGGCACAGCAGCTTTGTGTCCTGCCGCAGCTGTGGCTATGTGATGGACTGTCCGCACTGCGATGTCTCCCTGTCATTTCACCAAACCCGGCGAGAGGGAACGGCTTGGCTGCAATGTCACTACTGTGGCTACCGCCAAAATCAGCCGTCTGAATGCCCCGAATGCGCCTCGCCGTATCTCAAAAACTTTGGCAGTGGCACCCAGCGGGTGGTGAATGATCTAGCCAAATATCTGCCTCAGGCTCGCTGCATCCGGTTTGACAGCGACACCACCCGAAATAAAGGGGCCCACCGATCCCTGCTCACGCGGTTCGCTCAAGGTGAGGCTGATTTGCTGGTGGGCACCCAAATGCTGACTAAGGGGATCGACCTGCCGCAGGTCACGCTGGTCGGTGTGATCGCGGCAGATGGACTGCTGTTTATGCCCGACTACCGGGCGAGCGAGCGGGCGTTTCAAACGTTGACGCAGGTGGCAGGCCGGGCCGGGCGGGGGGAGCAGCCGGGCCGGGTGATCGTGCAAACCTATAGTCCTGAGCATGTGGCGATTGAGGCGCTAGTTCCATCACAGGCTGGATATGCTGACTTTTTAAAGGGGGAGCTGGGCGATCGCGCCGCTCTGCACTACCCCCCCTATGGTCAGCTAGTGCTGCTGCGCGTGAGCGGATTCGACGAAAAGGTCACAGAACGGGCGGCCCAAACAGCCGCAGATCAGCTTGCCTACCAGCTTCAGCCTAAATCCGAAGAGCCCGATCGCTACAGCATTATGGGGCCTGTCCCTGCGCCAATTTTTCGCGTTGCCCGCCGCTACCGCTGGCATGTTTTGCTCAAACTATCGATCCCCGCGCCGCTACCCGATCTCACCTCGCTACAGCGTCAGGTGCCGAAGGGCGTTAGCCTCACTATCGATGTTGACCCGCTGAACCTGTCGTAGCTGCTGACCGCTGGCTGGAGCGAGTGAGGGATCCATAAATCCTTTGTGCACAAAAAACATCTCATGCTTTTGAAATTTGTGATTGTATAGTGTGGGTCATTTTTAGCGGCACTTCCATCAGGCAAATCCCATCAGACAGACGTTTTTCCATTCGCTTTCTCGCTTTTACACTGACGTATTGGCAGTACACCGGGGCGTTGCGATCGCTCTTCTCCTGCTAAGCACCTGGAGCATTACCTTTGCGATCGCGTTCACGACCGGAACTCAAACCATCGGACCGCTCGGCTGCGCTGTGCTCGTTCCGTGGCTCACCTTTTTATATACCGGGCTTTTTGTCACTGGCCACGACGCCATGCACCAGAGCGTTGCCCCTCATCATCCCAAGCTCAACCGGGCGATTGGTGAGCTAGCTCTGCTGCTCTATGGCTTCATCCCGTACGACACGCTTCATCGCTCACACGCCTATCACCATCAGTTTCCAGCGAGCCACCGCGATCCCGATTTTCACAACGGGCGTCATCAGCATCCTGTGCTGTGGTATTTCCAATTTATGGGCAGCTATTGGACACTTCGTCAATGGGTCAGTATCGGAATTGTCTACAACGGACTGCATCGGGTGATGGGCGTTCCTGAAGCTAATTTGTTGGTGCTTTGGGCGATTCCAGCATTGCTGAGCTCCATGCAGCTGTTTTACTTCGGCACGTACTTAGTGCATCGCCATCAGCTTGATACCTACAGCACACCGCTGTGCGCCAACAGTCACTATTGGCCCTGGCTGATTTCACTGATCACCTGCTACCACTTCGGCTATCACCGCGAGCATCATGCTTTTCCGGCAGTGCCTTGGTGGCAGCTGCCTCAAGTCGCGCTGGAGAAAGGTCCTCAGGTGGACGTGGTTCAAAAGCGAATTCACCCACAACCCTGTGCTTCTACGCTTTCAGCCTAATCCTCTTTCAGTCTAAGTAGTTACCAAAAAGCGCTTAATTGTACTCTCCCGGAGTCGCTTTCTTAATAACAGTAACCCTACCTACTTTCTTACCTGACATTCTCAGCAATTCATCACCTGAAAACTCAAAACCAAGCTTTAGCGCTATTCTCGCAACATCGTCTGCGGTCGTGGCTGCAAGCACCTCACTCTTAAGTGCAGGTTCGGACTGCATCTTCTTTAAAAATGCCTCGAGCTGATCTAATGCCATGTTTAAATTCTCACTTTCGCTAGCTGGTCATACGCTGAAAGGGAAACCATTACTAACTTCAGGCAAATTCTACCATTTTATTCAAGACATAGGCAAAAAGTGGAGCTCCCAGCAGGCTAGATATATTGTGCAAGAAAAAGCATGATAATGGCAATCGCCCCCTATGCATCAAGCCTTTGGGCGACGGTAAACCATAGATATACTAGCGGCGGCAGCACATTAGCCGAGATCAGCAGCCCTTTGCTCCAGCGCGATCGCACTTGCCGAAACACATAGATACTGGCCAGCAGCATCAGCCCTTGCTCAATCGGAGCGACGATATTGCCATAGTGAGCGCTGTCCCAATACGAAATCGGGCTTTCAAAGCGATAGTGACTCAGCGGCCAAAAGTGACGATGACCGTCATCATGATGCACCGGCAGATCTGCTAGGCAGTGCAGCACAATGCTGGCAAACAGCAGGGCAATGCCAGTGCGTTTGGCGTAGAGCATGGCGCCCAGACCAATTAGAGCCAGTGGAATAGAGTTAAAAAAGTCAAAAATGTTCTGCCAAAAGGGGCGGAAATATTCTTCATTCCAGATCTGACGCTGAGGCATATCGGTGCCCAGCGATAGCCACAGGTAAAAGCCAAACATCGCCAAGTCGGGGATCAGCGCCCCCCAGATGATCAGCGGGCTCCACTGCGATCGCGCCTTACGACCCAGAATAGCTAAGTTAAAAACGACATGGGCAGGGGTATTCATCAGCTTAAGCCACTGTCATAACGCTATAGCTCAGGTCGCTACAGTGAAGATACGGTAAATACTGTAGCGTCTGCTGCGACTGTTACTCATTCGATCTTGACCCATGAAAATTGTCTCAACCTTGGCATTTTTATCACTGATTGCGCTCGGCGGCACTTTGGTGGTGACCAATCCTAGTGAAGAAGACTATGCCCAGTATCTCTCTGAGAGTGTCACTACAGAGACTCAAGTGGCGCTGTGCCAGCCGGAGGGATTTTCAGAATGGTTGGGCAAGGTGGGCGAGGCACTAAGCGGGGCCTGTCAGGGATTAATCGGCGGGGGCCAAAGTCTCTCTGAGGCTGAAATTGAAGAGACGATTTTAGCCAATACTGACTACAAAAACTATGGTGTTTTTAGCACCTACATTACGCGATCGCCGCTCGGCAACTACCGAACAATCGGTGTTTTTGATCGCTTTGTCACCCGCGAAACCAACAATGGTGAAGCCAGTAAACCGGTCGATTTGTTTCTATGAGCCTCTCCCGTCGCCCCATCTATTTAGACAGTAATGCGACAACGCCAGTGGACCCACAGGTGCTGGGGGCTATGCTGCCTTTTTTCACCGAGTATTTTGGCAATCCGAGTAGCTTGAGCCATGCCTACGGGTGGGAGGCAGAGGCGGGTGTGGATCAGGCGCGAGACGCTTTAGCACAGGCGATTAAGGCAGAGCCGGGAGAAATTATCTTCACCAGTGGCGCGACTGAGGCGAATAACTTGGCCATCAAAGGGATTGCTGAATCCTACATGGCTCACGGCAAACACATCATCACGCTGCAAACTGAACACAGTGCGGTGCTTGAGCCCTGCCGCTATTTAGAGACTTTGGGCTTTGAAGTGACCTATTTACCGGTAGGTGCAGATGGCTTGGTCGATCTAGCAGCCTTGGAGCAGGCTTTTCGCTTTGATACGATTCTGATGTCGGTGATGGCGGCGAATAATGAAATCGGGGTGCTGCAGCCGATAGCAGAGATCGGTAGACTGTGCCGTGATCGCAATGTCATTTTCCATAGTGACGCTGCCCAAGCCCTCGGCAAAATTCCGCTAGACGTGCAGGCGATGAATATTGATCTGCTCTCGATGACAGCGCATAAGCTCTATGGGCCAAAAGGCATTGGGGCGCTGTATGTGCGCAGGCGTAATCCTCGGGTGCAGCTCGCCCCACAGCTACATGGCGGCGGGCAGGAAAGAGGCTTGCGATCTGGCACGCTGTACGCACCGCAGATTGTGGGATTTGGTGAGGCGGTGCGATTGGCGCTCGCCGATCACTCTGCAGAAATGGAACGGTTGCAGGGGTTGCGCGATCGCCTCTGGGATCATCTGTGTACGCTGCCCGGCATTCATTTCAACGGTCATCCTACACAGCGCCTAGCGAATAATCTCAGCGTCAGCTTTGAAGGAATAGACGGCACAGCGCTACTGTCGAAAATCCGCTCAGAGATTGCCCTTTCATCCGGCTCGGCCTGTAGCACTGGCAATCCTGCGCCCTCTCATGTGATCAAGGCGTTGGGACGTAGTGATGAGTTGGCACGGGCGACCTTGCGGTTTGGATTAGGGCGAAAGACGACGGCAGCTGAGATTGATCGAGCGGGGAAAGTGGTGGTTGAGGGGGTGCGATCGCTGAGAAATGCGAAGGCTACGTGGGAGATGAGCGAATGAAGCGACCCTACGGATTCACTTTGATCGGCTGGAGTTAGCTGCTGCTAGCTAGCGATCGCGAATTAGCCAATCCCTGCGACAATAAGAGCCGACTTCCTTGGGGCAGTACGCTCATGGCTTCAGACTCACGGCGCAGCTTTTTCGGTGGACTCTTTGGTGGATCGAAGCCGCTGACGATTTCTGTGGCGCTGATGTATATCGGCATCGCCATCACGTTGGTGTATGTGCTGGCCGCGCTGTTTGCGCCGCTGCTGCAAAGCTGGGGCTGGCTGCAAGATCCCACCGCAGGGCTGGCAAATCCGATTCACGAGCCGCCTTCTGCGGCGCATTGGTTTGGCACCAGTCGTCAGGGATATGATGTGTTTTCGCGGACGCTGTTTGGGGCGCGGGCGGCTTGGCAGGTAGTGCTGCTGGCCACTGCCATGAGCGTGGTGATTGGGGTGCCGCTGGGTATGTTTAGCGGCTATCGAGGCGGCAAAATTGACCGGGCGCTGCTGTTTTTTATGGATACGATCTATACGCTGCCGGGGCTTTTGCTGTCGGTGACGCTGGCGTTTGTGGTGGGTCGTGGGGTGCTCAATGCGGCGGTGGCACTCTCAATTGCTTACGTGCCTCAGTACTACCGGGTGGTTCGCAACCATACGGTGAGTGTGAAAACTGAGCTGTTTATCGAGGCGGCGCAGTCGATGGGCGCGTCCACTTGGGTGGTGCTTTCTCGCTACCTGTTTCTGAATGTGGTGCAGAGTGTGCCGGTGCTGTTTACGCTTAATGCGGCTGACGCGGTGCTGATTTTAGGCGGGCTGGGGTTTTTGGGCTTGGGCCTGCCGGAATCTGTGCCGGAGTGGGGTGACTCTTTGCGTCAGGCGCTGGATGCGTTGCCGACGGGCATTTGGTGGACGGCGCTGTTTCCGGGGCTGGCGATTACGCTAATGGTGACGGGCCTGTCGCTGATTGGTGAAGGGCTAAATGAATTTATCAATCCGCTGCTGCGCCGTGAAAATTGGGATTGATGAGGCGAGGTATCGGCTCCGTATTTGCGATCCGTATTTGCGATCCGTATTTGTAAGGATTCTCTGTCAACTAATTGACACCTTTAAAAGAGTACTGATAGGCTATTTTGTAGTGTTGTTGCAATTGGCTCAAGGGCTGAATTCAACAACCGACCGCCCCGAAAAATTTAGCCGCTGACGGTGACTGCTCCAACAGCCATCGCCAGCTCGCCCCGAAACTGATCCAACCAGTTCAGAGGTTGTGCATAATGATGCCACAGCCACCCTGACTTTTGGCAAGTTGGGGTGGCTTCATTTTTCGCGGGTCTTCTTCTATACCTTCATTGGAGAAACCCATGAAAACCGCATATCGCCTATCTGGCCGCCTATCTGACCAGCTCTTGAGAGGCCAACTCTTAACTGACCGGACACACCTTTCGTCACGCCTCACGCCTGATTCATTGCCGCCTGCCCCTTTGCCACAGCTCACGCCTGCGGGTACCGCTCCCGGCGAATCTGTTCGCCACATTTTGCTGGGCAGTCCTGACGCTGTTCGCCAAACGATTCATTTGCTGCATACGCTGCACTACAGTGAGCCAATTTTGTGGAGTCCGGTGCTGGCGATAGCAGAGGCGATGGTGATTACGCCCGCACAGGGTGAAGCGATTAGTCTTTTGCGCAAGCCTCTATAGTTTGCGGATAACGCGGGCGTACAAGCGGGCGTCCGCTCTTCGATCAATGCAACAAGGAAACTGTTAGCGACTCAAAAGACCTGTGGATGATGAGACAAGTCGCGATAATAAGGAGAGTACGGTAAATAGCGCGGCTTTTTTGATGGGACGATTTAATTTTGAGGTGTTCAGACGGGTAGGGGCGATCGCAAAGCCCTATTGGTTTGGAGACGAAAAGTGGAAAGCACGCGGACTGCTGGTGCTGATTGTGCTGCTGTTGTTGGGCTACACGGGCCTCAGCGTGCTGCTAAATACTCAGCGCGGTGAGCTAATTTCAGCACTTTCTGCGAAAAGTGAAAGCCGCTTTTGGCAAACGGTGGCGATTTTCTTAGGCATTTTGGTGGTGTATGCGCCATTGCTCGCGAGCTATACTTTTTTGCGCGATCGCCTCGGCCTCGCTTGGCGGCGCTGGCTCACTGATAGCTTTATTGGGCGGTATTTTAGCGATCGCGCCTTCTACCGCATCAATCAGTTCAACCCCGAAATCGACAACCCCGACCAGCGCATCGCTGAAGACGTGAGGAGCTTTACCCAAGAGTCGCTGGCACTGACACTGGTCGCCGTAGAATCGGTTCTATCAATCGTGGCCTTCAGCGGCGTACTGTGGGGCATTTCTCGGGAACTTGTTCTTTTTCTGGTGGTGTATGCGGTGGTGGGCACGTTAGTCACCGTGGGCATATTTGGTCAGCCGCTGGTGAAGCTGAACTTTGAGCAGCTGAAAAAGGAGGCGAACTTTCGCTTTAGCTTAGTGCGGGTGAGGGAGAATGCAGAGGCGATCGCGTTTTACCAAGGCGAAAACCAAGAATCTAGCCAAATAAAAGATCGCTTCATGGCTGCGTTTGACAACTACAAAAAGCTGTTGAGCTGGGAGCTAGCGCTGAATGGGCTGACGAATATCTATGAATTTATCCCCTTTGTACTGCCTGCGATTGTTGTGGCACCTGGCGTCTTCAGCGGTGAGGTAGAAGTCGGCAAAGTCAGCGAAGCACAGGGTGCCTTTATTCGCGTTTTCTTTTCACTCAATGTGATTGTCTCCCGCCTCCAGTCTTTGACAGCCTTTGGCGCGGGGATTGATCGTCTATACGACTTCTCAGACTCTATTGGTGATGCCCAGAGCCCTGATGCCAAGAGTGCTAATGTCGACGAAAGCGAGCAGTCCTCAGAAGAATTAGTTTTAGCAGCCTCCTTTGCATCAGGTGAAGAACCGGCTGACGTCACTGAGGCAGAAACGGCAGTTACAGAAGCGATCCATCATCCAGTCATTACCCTCGAAACATCATCAACGTTGGTTTTGAAAGATCTGACGCTACAGACGCCTAACTATCAGCGCACGCTGATTGAGGATCTCTCTCTGTCTCTAGACAACCAAGGTTCTCTGTTGGTGATGGGGCCGAGTGGCTGTGGGAAGAGTTCTTTGATGCGGGCGATCGCTGGACTCTGGAATTCTGGCACAGGCACTATTCAGCGGCCCGAGCTACAAAATCTGTTGTTCTTACCGCAAAAGCCTTACATGGTGCTTGGCAGCTTACGACAGCAAATGCTCTATCCCTACCCAAATACAGACATTGAAAACGAACAGCTTACCGCCATCCTCAAGCAAGTCAACCTTCCCGACTTAGCAGAACGCTACGATGACGGATTTGACACTATAGAAGAATGGGGCGATGTCCTTTCTCTCGGCGAACAGCAGCGCCTAAGCTTTGCTCGTGTACTCATTCATCAGCCAGCCTACACGCTACTAGATGAAGCCACTAGCGCCCTAGATAAAACGAATGAAGAACAACTCTACACTCACTTAAGCAAAACCGAAACAGCCTACGTCAGCGTAGGTCATCGAGACTCTTTAGAGGCTTACCACACGTCTCTATTGCGCTTAGCAGAAGACCATACGTGGCAACTCAAAGCTTAGGCTCAATTCTCAAAGAGATTTTACCTCGCTATAGAGACGCATTGTCCTATCGCTGCTGAGTCATCGACATCACAAATTCCACCGTAAATTCAGAGAGATCACCCAATGTAGGCAACCGATCGAGTCTCGCATATATCATCGGCAAATCTTGTGCCTGCCAAACCCAAACCTGTTGCCGCTGAATATCGATCAGCCAAGCCAGCTCTGTGCCACTGCCCAAGCAATGCAAAATCTTCTTTTGCAGATCTAGAGTGCTCTGATCAGGAGAGCGAATTTCAATCAACCAGTCGGGAGCACCTTTGAAAGGACCATCTTCGTTGGGTAGTCGATCAACCGCGATCACGGCAATATCAGGCACGGGTGACGATGGCGGCACAATGCACCGCAGTTCCTGAATCGCCTCATATAGTATCGTCCGCTGGTTGATAGCGTTGACGAGATTGCGCTGCAGGCGGGAATGAAACAGCGTAGGCATTGGTTTTTGTTGCGATCGCCCATCAAGCAGCTCCCAGGCCGGAGATGCTTCGATATTAGGCTTAGTTAAGAAAGCCTCTAAAAGGCTTGTAGCCATAGGAGATTGCATGGTTTCTTCAGAGTGAGCCAGACGGATCCATGAGCATACGCATCTATTCTAAAACTTTAGCCACCCTCGCTGCCCTGATCAGCGATTGATGGAGATTATAAGGTCTAGCTACTCGCCTTTTCCAGTTGCGCATTGCCTGCTGTCAGATTGAGCTCTGTGTCAGTCAGTGTATTCGTCAACCAGCCTTACTTTACTATTCCGTTGGCGCGGACTCTTCCAGGAGTAAATCTACCAGAGAAGTTAAGATCAGAAGAATCTCTCACTTCATCACGAATTATATTCTTTCGCGGCTGCCCGAACATTTTTCTATTGTTCTCACAGTGCAGCGCTTCTACATTTAAAAGAAAAGTAATATCATCAATGGCCATCTTCAAGTTTTCTTGCAACTTACGCCTGTTAGCGATGGTTTGGCCTATCACTGCGGCGGCTATAGCAGCTATCAAAGCGCTTAGAACGGTGAACATTCCAGAAATTAGCGCTGCTTGAATCTCTGTGTTTGACAAGTCTAGTGAAAACATCTGAGTAAATATAAAAAAACAGTAGTTTCGGACAGACTGAAAACGGTGTTTTCCACGCTTAATACTCTACTGTGACCGGAGTATGGTCACTGGGTCTTTCTAGTCCGCGAGGGGCAGTGTCAATTGTGCAGCTAGTCGATTGCTCATATAGCTCAGGAGACAGGTAGTGATGGTCGATGCGCCAGCCGGTGTTGCGTGCGAACGAATTCGTACGGTAGTCCCACCAGCTAAAGTGACCGCCTTCATCGGTGAACTTGCGGAAGGCGTCGGCTAGGCCAATCGAGAGCACCTCGCGCAATGTCTCTCGCTCGACTGGCGAAGACATGATGTGTTTGTCTCTACTCTTATCGGTGTAGATATCTTTGTTCTCTAGCGCAATATTAAAGTCGCCACAGACGTTTAGCTTCGGGTGAGCCGCTAGCTGAGCGGTTAAATACTGCTTGAGCAATGCTAGCCAGCTCAGCTTGTACTCGTATTTCTCGCTGCCAATTGCAGAGCCATTCGGCACATACAAGTTCACAACTCTCACATCGCCTAGCACACCGCTAATGACTCTCTTTTGATCATCTAAATTACCAACGCTCTCCGCGTTCATCACATCGCCAAAGCCCATCTGCACGTCTTCAAGTGGCACTTTGCTAATGAGCGCCACCCCGTTGTAAGACTTTTGGCCATAAAAGTAAGCGTGATAGCCAATATCGGTAAAGGCTGATTCGGGGAAGTCTTCGTCTCTAACTTTGGTTTCCTGCAAGCACAGCACATCTACCGGATTTGCCTGTAGCCAGTCCGTAACGTGGCCGAGGCGGGTGCGTACGGAGTTGACATTCCAAGAGGTGACTTGCATGGGAAGAAAAGGTCACGCTGATTAGCGCGGCAAAATAAAGCCTCAGTATTTTACAGGGATTTCTGAATCGGCAGCGTTCAGCGTTGCCCAGCTTTGGCGAATCAGTGGGATGGCACTAGAAGAAATTAAGAGCGCGATCGCCCCACCCACCACACCATCCGCCCAATACCATCCATATGCCGCCACCAGCAGCGCTGCAACCAACACCCCCAAACAGCTACCCGCATCGGCCAGCATGTGCAAAAACGCACCGCGCAAATTCAAATTGTCATCGGCATGAGCATGGAGCAAGTAAGCATTCAGCCCATTAATAGCAAAGCCCACTGCCGCTGTGATCGCCACTGGCCCAGTCAGCATGTCTGTAGAGGGTAGCCGCAGTGATTCAACCGCTTCCCAGCCTAGCCAGCCAGCCACCACAACGAGCAGCATGCCGTTGATGAGAGCCGCGATCGCATTGAGCTGATCCGCATTCGTCCGCTCCGGTTGCGAGGCTAGAGAAGCTGCCCACAGCGATAGCGCGATCGCAAAGACATCACAGGTCATATGCCCCGCATCCGCCAGCAGCGACAGGCTATGACTATTCACACTCACCCACAGTTCAGCGATTGAGAAGCTGGTGACGAGCACTAAGGCAATTTTGAGCGATCGCACTTGAGCCGGTGTCGAGGGCACCGCGCAGTGACAGGAGTCGGCAGCATGATGGTGATGAGCGTGCATAAGCTTTAGAAAAATAGTCAAACGAGCCAGTTAAAACAACCCGCTAAAATAAATAAAGCATAGTGTCAGCGATGAGTATCGTAGGCAATGACACAGAAGCAATCGGTCGTCAGCTCGCAACATCTCTCTCTATCTTCCCCATTTCGCCAGTGTTCAAATCCAAGAAAAAAGCAGACAAGCCGCTAGAAGGTGAGGCCCTGATAAAAGAGACCTGTCGCCGGATTCGTGCGGCTAAAGGGCTGTGGGATGCGCATCGTAATGCCGCCTGCCGGGGGGAACGCGATCGCGCCCTCGAACTCTACAACCAGCTCACCAAAGAACAAAAAGACAAAATTCCTCAGCAGCTGAGGATCTGGCTGCGCTATCGCAGTGAAAAGTATTTCGGCGCTCATCAAACCCCGCCGGGTGGCAAAGGCTCTACTGGTAAAAAACGGCCGGGTGGTAAAAAAGGTCGGGGAAAAAGCGCTCTGTAAAGAAGATGCTTTAGCGACCGAACCCTCCGCATAAAACCGAATAAGCCAAAACTGCTTAGGATAAGAGCAGGGCGTAAATTTTATACCTGAAAATTTACGTATGGAAGATGCCGATTTCTAATAAAAAATGCGACTGCATAGATCGAAAACTGCGGAATGCAGTAACTTATGGTCAATTCAGTGTATTCCGTCCTTTAGATTGACTCTCAGAAGAATCACTGAGATATTTAAGGTAATTTCAGAATCCTCAAAAATTCGGGCTTTATGATGCGTGCTAACCGTCCTACCCTTGTCAAGCTGTGCTTGCTCGCTGCCCTAACCGTGCCGATTCAGCGGGGAGCTACTGCTGCTACTCAGAGCGCAAATGCAGAGGCTAAGGCAAATCGCGTCATTGCCCAGGCCGTAGTCGCACAAGCTGATGATACTCAGCCGCAATTCACGCTGCCAGCATCATTAGACGGCGGCGAGACGCTGCGGATAGACGGCTCTAGCAGCATGCGCAGCATCAATGAAGCCCTCGCCCAGCAATTCCAAGAGCGCTATGCCAACGCCACTGTAGAGCCAGCGACGAGCAGCGCTGACCAGGCGATTGAACGCTTGGCGAGCGGCGACATTGAGCTAGCTGCCATCGGCCGACCGCTAACACCAGCAGAGAAAGAGGCGGGTTTGGTCGCCGTCGATGTGGCGCGTGACAAAATTGCCCTCTTTGTCGGGCCGGAAAATCCCTTTAATGACAATTTGACCTTCACGCAGTTTGGCCAAATCTTTCGCGGAGAAGTCACTGACTGGTCTGAAATTAGCGATCAGGCGTCTGGGCCGATTCGCTTTGTAGATCGCCCAGAGTCGAGCGATACTCGCCAAGCCTTTCAGCCGTATCCAGTCTTTCAAGCAGCGCCTTTTGAAACGGGCGCTACAGCCGATCCGGTGGCAACCGACGAGACGGAGACCGTGATTGCAGCGCTCGGGAATGATGGCATTGGCTATGCGATCGCCAATCAGGTAATGGGCAATCAAGCGGTCAAAATTGTGCCGATGCACCGCACCCTGCCGGACGATCCGCGCTACCCATTTTCGCAGCCGCGTAGCTATGTCTATAAAGCAGAGGCCAATGGTGAACCAACCAGTCAGGCTGTTCAGGGCTTTTTAGCAGTTGCCACTAGCCCTGAGGGTCAAGCAGTCGTCGAAGCCGTTCGTGAAACAGAAGGGGCGGCGATCGCGCAGCTAGAGGGCCCTGAGGTAACGGCGACCAGCCCTGATGGTACGCTCATCGCCCGCCGAAATGAAGACAATGTGGCCGTGATTGAAGATACCGGCGGTAACCTAGTGGCTGGACCGCTGGCTGGCGCGGGCGGTGCGATTACGGCTCTAGCCTTTAGTGAAGATGGCCAGACCCTAGCAACCGGAACTAACACAGGCCAGGTTCGCTACTGGGGCGTCGATGGTGAGCCTAAGGGCGATATTTTTAAGCCCAACCCTGACGGTAGCGCGATTACGGCTCTGGCATTTGAAGGCAATGACAAACTCTCGGTTGCCAGCGAGGGCCGAAGAGGCTTTTGGGGGCTCAATGGATTGCCCTTTGGCGAGGAGAGTCCCTCAGCGGAGCAGGCAGCGGCTGAGCCAGATGAGCCAGCAGGAGTGATCGTGACGACAGAAGAAGAGGCCGCGTTTCCTTGGTGGCTGCTGCTGATACCGCTGTTGGGCTTGGTAGGCTTGGGTCTCTGGCTTTTGGGCAGACGCCGCGAGAGCGAACCGCCAGAACCCAGACGCCAGGTCGCACCGACGGCGACGGTGCCGCCCCCCTCTGGTTTAGAGAGCGATTACGAAG
>JBAUIB010000150.1:0-1551 GCA_049680585.1 Phormidesmis sp. | reverse complement strand
GGAGTATGTTGCCCCTGGCGCGGTTACGCCTCCGCCCAAAACTATCATTAAGTACGTACTCACAGAGGCCAAGGGCGCGACGCCGATTAATCGCACCGTTCACGCGATCGCAGGAGATGAACCCAGCTACGGGTGCTGGTACGCTCCGGCGCTCTGTGGGGAAAGACCCAAGGCGGGCGGCTTGGGTTGGCGGCGGGTGGATAAGTCTGAGCTGAGCTGCCCGAAGTGCCATGACAAATTGAAGCTGCTCACATCGTAATTTGGACAACCATCTAGGGCGTCGTAATATAAGAGCACAATCATACGACAAGCTAGCCGATGTATGAACTTGATGCCACGCTTGAGTTACTGGGTGATTTGGAACAAAGGATTCGGGAGGGTGGCCCGATAGCACCAGCAGAAACCACTGTTGAAGTCGTGCCCCATAGCAAATCGGGCAAGCGCTACGCTCGCAAGCGGACAAAAGTAGACGGCAAGAACACCTTTGAGGGCTGCGGTCTAGAAGGGGATTACAAGCATTTAGCGGCGGTGGCCACGGTGCAGCGGCGGACGCTGCTTGAGCAGTTGGACGCACTGACTGAGCAAATTAAAACTTGGCAAGCCGCTGAGGAATGGCAGGCGCTGAAGCCACCTCAGACTAAAACTCAGACTACAGCGGCGGCAGTTGAGGTGATGGAGGCAGCAGAGATTGAGGCGAAGGAACCACCGCACCAGTCTCTACCGCGACCGGCTGAGTCAGACCTTATGAGCTTTGCTTTCAAGGGCAACAAGGGCGCGACGCCTGAAAACCGCCTTGTTCATGCCGTACCGGGGGTGCCGCCAATGGCAGGCTTTGCGTTTTGGGATACCCCGGCGCTGTGCGGTGCTAAGCCTGATTGGTTGAAGAACTGGGGCTGGATCGGGGACTGCACGATTATGTATCTGAGCTGCCGCAAGTGCGAGAAGAAGCTCGGCACCACACCTCACAGCATTATGCTGCCGGAAGGATTCGGTAACCCCGACAGTTGGGGACTGATCATAGAATAGGGCTGACGTTGTTGCGGTTGTTGTGGCTCTGTTGTGATGTTGTTGCGGTCGCGCTACACAATGAACTGCAATAGATACAGCCGTTTCGTTGTGATTGTTGCGGCGGTTGCGATCAGCGGTTATAGAGCTGTTTTAGATCGTTTTTTTATCACAACAATCACAACCGGGTTTCATTTAGGAGATAATCACCGTCCGCTGTTTCGGTTATCTTCTCAGCGTCTAGCAGCGGCGCAAGTGCGGCCATCATCGAGCGCTGTGAGGTCAGCCCTTCGCGGCGGGCAAAGCTCGCCTGCGTCAGTTGTCGTAGACTGACATGCTCTTTGCTACGACTGCTGAAGTAGCTCAGCACTTCTCTGGACTGCTGGCTCAAGCTCGGTTCGCGCTGGGCTTCGGCGCGGTGGCTGTCTTCTAGCTCGTTAGGTAGGTGGGTGACCTCAAACGGCGCGGCGTAGCCCCATTCACCATCGAGCATTTGTAGGTAGCCGGTGAGCACTTCGGCAGGCGTTTCTATCTGCATTGAGCGTT
>JBAUIB010000149.1:0-5017 GCA_049680585.1 Phormidesmis sp. | reverse complement strand
ATAGCGAGCAGAGCCTGCCCAACCATGCAAAAAAACCATCACTGGCTTTGCATAATTACCAGGATGGTCTTGGCTTGAGATCCACTCGTAATAATGGTCAACGCCGTTCACGCTAACGTAGGGCATCGTGACTACTGACTCTTCATTTGGTGCTTTGCAAGCAATTATAAAAAGAAAGCGGATGATATAGCATCCAAAACACAAAGCTTAAACCGCTGCTGCCACTGTTCCGCCATTTTGTTTTTGACCTAAGCCGATTCTGGCTTGGGAATGGAAGAGGGGTGCACTAGCAAATCAGCGGTAGAGCGATTCTCGACCATCTCACGGGTCAGCACGCAGTGAGTCACGTCTTCGCGCGAAGGCAACTCGTACATCACATCAAGCATGATTTCTTCGATAATGCTGCGCAGGGCTCTAGCACCCGTTTTGCGATTAAAAGCTTCTTTGGCGATCGCCGTAATCGCGTCTGGCCTAAACTCTAGCTCTACATTATCCATCCGCATCAGCTTCTTGAACTGCTTCACCAACGCATTTTTGGGCTCCGTCAAAATCGATACCAGCGTCTTCTCATCTAGCGGCTCTACAATCGAAATCGCCGGAATGCGTCCGATAAATTCAGGAATCATGCCAAACTTTACAATATCATCAGGCTCTAGGTTCTTCAGCGCTTGGATAGAGTTTTCTTCGGTGTTGAGCGATCGCCCCGGCTGCACAAAGCCCATCGACTTCTTGCCAGTGCGCTGCTCCACGATCTTATCAAGCCCGACAAACGCCCCACCGCACACAAATAGAATATTGCGAGTATCGATCTGAATACAGTCTTGATAAGGGTGCTTACGCCCGCCCTGAGGCGGTACATTTGCAATCGTCCCTTCGAGCATCTTTAAAAGCGCCTGCTGAACGCCCTCACCTGACACATCGCGGGTAATCGAGGGGTTTTCACTCTTGCGAGCAATTTTGTCGATCTCATCGATATAGATGATGCCACGCTGGGCCTCTTCCACGTCTAAATCCGCTACCTGCAGCAGTCGCAGCAGAATGTTTTCGACATCTTCGCCAACATAGCCTGCTTCCGTCAGCGTGGTCGCATCGGCCACCGCGAACGGGACTTCTAAAATAGCCGCTAGGGTCTGAGCCAGCAAAGTCTTCCCACAGCCCGTCGGGCCAATCAGCAAAATGTTCGACTTTTGCAGCTCAATATCATCGTCATCAGCCGCCTCTTCACCCTCGGATCGCACAAAGCTCAAACGCTTATAGTGGTTATATACCGCCACAGAGAGCACCTTTTTGGCCTCATCTTGACCAATTACGTGCTCGTCTAGATACGCCTTGATTTCACGCGGCTTAGGAATTTGATTGAGCGCAATCCGAGAAGGCGACTTGCGCCTGCGCTCCGGTGCTTGATCTCGGCGAGGGGCAGGGGCAGCCACAGAAGAATTAGAGTCAAACAGCTCCTCATCCAAGATTTCGTTACACAGGTCAACGCATTCATCACACACGTAAACCCCAGGCCCCGCAATCAGCTTGCGTACCTGCTCCTGCGACTTGCCGCAAAAAGAGCACTTTAAGTGGGAGTCGTACTTAGACATAGCCGTTTACCCTACCGCAGTCAGCTTAGTATCAGAGAGCATTTGCTTAGTGACAACCTTATCAATTAGGCCATAGGTCTTCGCGTCCTCAGCAGACATAAAGAAGTCACGCTCAGTGTCGGCCTCAATTCGAGCTAACTCTTGACCAGTGTGCTCAGCTAGCATCTCATTCAGGCGCTTTTTGAGATATAAAATTTCTTTGGCCTGGATTTCAATGTCAGCCGACTGCCCCTGCGCGCCGCCCGACGGCTGATGGATCATAATCCGTGAGCTAGGCAAAGACATGCGCTTACCTTTTGCCCCACCCGAGAGCAAGAATGCGCCCATACTGGCTGCCAAGCCAAAGCAAATCGTTACCACGTCCGGGCGAATCTGCTGCATCGTGTCATAAATAGCCATTCCTGCTGTTACCGATCCCCCTGGGGAATTGATATACAGCTGTACATCCTTTTCCGGATCTTCAGCATCTAAAAAAAGCAGCTGCGCCACAATCGAATCAGCAACCTCATCCATCACAGGTGTCCCCAGAAAAATGATGCGCTCACGCAGCAGCCGCGAATAAATATCAAAGGCACGCTCGCCCCGACCAGATTGCTCAACGACCATTGGCACCACGTTTTGAGCGGGTAAGCTTAACTTTGGAAAGCCGCTACTATCGTTGGTATCCGAACTGATTTTGGTAGGAGAGAATGGCTCACGCCGAAGATTTGATGTATCCATAAAACTGAAGCAGCTGCTCTGTATACGTGCCTAATGTACCGCATCTCAACCAACACTTACTGGCAAAGACGCGATACCACTGTAACGAATCACCCTCTTTTCGACATTTTCCTCAAATACTTCCTCAAACGGGCCTCGACCAGCCGATTGATTCAATCCTACGCAAACGCCGATAGACAAAACCCGCTTCTACTTTTCTTTAGCGCTGCCTTTTTTCTTCTTGCTCTGAGAAGGCCCTTTGGTTTTCCCTTCGTCCTTCGTTTGGGTATCCGGTTCGTCAGCTTTCACGGCTGTCTCAGTGACTTCTGTTTCTGTTCCTGCTTCGACTTCTGGCGCTGGCTCTGACGCTAGTTCTGTAGCCGCTGGCTGAGCGATAACCTCTGGCTCAACGACTTCTGCGTTCACCTCAATGGCGTCTGTCTCTCCGACTGCTTCTAGCTCTTCCGGCTCCTCTGGCTCCTCCGGCGCTAAAGACCCTTCAGGAACCAGTTCAACCGTGGAGTTTTCTTTCAACCACACCAAGATTTTTTCTTTCAGCAAGTCCTCGTTGACTACCTGATTCAACCGCTCTGGATCGACTTGACTAGGATCGTCTACCTCAGCCATCATCTCCTCAGCTCTTTCCTTTGCTTCAGCGTCCTCAACGGCGATTGATTCTTGTTTGGCGATTTCGCCGAGAGCGAGTGTCCGGCGCAGTCGCTCAATGGCTTCAGGGCGTGCATTCGTGCGCAAGTTTTCGACTAAATCCTTAGTCAAGAACTTACTCAAATCAATGCCTTGACGGCTCAGCTGCATGGCTGTTTGCGTGACGACAAAATCGACTTCGCGCTTGATCAACGTGTCAGGAATTTCTGCTTCAATGTGTGTGACCAGTTCATCTAGCAGCGCTTTCTCAATATTGCTTTCTGTGGCGTCACTAGCCTCTTTCTCATAGCGCTCTTCTAAGGACTTACGCAGTGCTTCGAGCGTTTCAAACTCACTGACTTCTTCAGCAAAGTCGTCATCTAGATCAGGTAGCTCTTTTTCTTTTAGCTCTTTCAGCGTAATGGAGAAAACAGACGGTTTACCGGCTAGCTCAGCCTGTGGATAGTCTTCGGGGAAGGTTACCTCAACCTCTTTGACCTCTTCTAGCTCCATCCCTACAATGCCTTCTACAAAGCCAGGGATAAAGCGACCTTCCCGGATTTCGACTTGAAAGTCCTCAGCGCTACCGCCTTCAAACGCTTCGACTTCGCCTGCCTCGTTCTGTGCCTTACCTACGAAATCGACTACGGCAACATCGCCCTCTGCTGCGGCCCTGTCTTCTACCGGAACCAAAGTTGCTAGGTTCTCTTGGTAGCTCTCTAAGGTCTGCGCGACTCGCTCAGGATCGGGCTTGATTTCTTCGGCCTTGATAGACAGTCCCTTGTACTGGCTAAGGCTAACTCGCGGTGGCACATCTACAGAGGCCGAGAGCATTAAAGCTTTGCCTGGCTCATACTCACCCATCAGCGTCTCGAAGTCCGAGCGTAGCTGATAGTTACCCAGCGCATCGATCTCTTCTTGTTTGACCGCTTGGTCAATTGCTTTCTGGAGCAGATCTTCTAAAGCAGCGGCCTTTAGCTGAAGCGTGCCGATACGCTGGATCAAAATCTGTCGGGGCACCTTGCCCTTTCTAAATCCAGGAATGTTAGCCGACTTCATATAGTCCCGCAGCACTTTTTCGTAGCTTTGCTTAGTCAATTCTGCGGGAACTTCTATTTCCAGTCCGACTTGGCTATCGGGCAGATTTTCCTGGATAACTTTCATTTACAAATACGTTTGGTTGGTATTGATCAGCAAAACAATGTAAGCCCGGTCGCTTGTAGATATTAACGTTGCGGGCGATTCGGTATGGGCAAATCAGTTGCAGTCGGCGTTCACTAACACGTAAGGCTAGTTATTCATTGCAGTTAGCTATCATACACCTCAATTATATTGATTCCGAGCAAACTTCCTAGTTTCCAGCGCAGCGTGCCGTGAAAATATCACTCGAATACTGGCGATCGCTTCAGTTCTGCTCACAGCTACTGCTGACGATCACTCAATCAGCAAAGGCATACAGACTAAAAAAGGAGCGCAAAAGTTTTAAGGAGAAAAGAATTCTAGAAGGGGTGAAAACCTACATTAAAACGCTGTTTCACTTGATGTATAGTAGCTACAGTAGCGATCGCTCAGGCAAAGCTGGGTGTTTTATCGACTGACCGACTTTTTTGCTAACAGTTCTTGCTAATAGTGACGATTGAACCAGGCTATGCCTAAGCTAGCCTAAGCATTTCAAAGAAAATTTCAAATTTTTATTCTGAACCCTTAAATTTTAGCGATTGAATACATATTTAGATATTAAAACAGGAGGATACCGGCTTGCCTGATTCTTACAACGTCGCCATTCTAGGTGCCACTGGAGCCGTTGGCACCGAACTACTACAGCTGCTTGAAGAGCGCAATTTTCCGATTCGCACTCTGAAGCTATTAGCCTCGTCCCGCTCGGTAGGGAAAACCCTAACCTTCAAAGGCCGCGAAATTGCCGTTGAGGTCGTCAGAGCAGAGGCATTCCAAGGTGTAGAGATTGTTTTAGCCTCGGCAGGGGGCTCTACCTCGAAAAAATGGGCTCAGGCCATTGTTGATGCGGGCGCGCTGATGATTGATAACTCCAGTGCGTTCAGGATGGAGGCGTCCGTCCCCTTAGT
>JBAUIB010000148.1:0-10640 GCA_049680585.1 Phormidesmis sp. | reverse complement strand
CTGTCATGCAGTGGGGGGGGAAGGCTCATGGGCAGCTATACCAGAAGATTTTCAAGGGCTTCAACGTCAATGATTTTGAGGATATCGCGATCGCGCTCAATCAATCCCTTTTTTTCTAATTTACTCAAAACTCGCGTCACCGTCTCACGCGCCAGCCCACTTAGCCCACTCAGCTCGCGGTGCGGTAAGTTTGGAATTTCCATTCCCTGACCGGCCACTTTACCCTGGCCATCGGCCAAAAACAACAGAATATCGGCCACCCGCGACTGGCTGTCCGACTCGCGCAGTCGCAGCCGTCGATTAACCTGACGTAGCCGCTTAGCCATTAGCCGCGCCAAATATAGCCCGGCCATCGGTTCAGTATTAAGCAGCTTTACAAATTGCGGGGCAGGAATGTTTCCGATAATGGTAGGCACTAAAGTAATCACATCAGTAGAGCGAGGGCTTTCTTCCAGTGAGGCCATCTCACCAAAAACTTCCCCTTTCCCTAGAATATTGAGTGTAACCTCTTTGCCATCGAGGTTGTAGGTACGGATCTTGACCCAGCCTTCCAAAATAAAATAGACAGAATTGCCCCAGTCGTTTTCTAGCAAAATGACCTGATTGGCGGGGTGGCGGCGTGTAACTACTTGAGCAACCACTTGCTCAGCAGCCTCTGAGCTAAGCTCCGCAAAAAACGGAGTCATGCGGATTAGTTCGCTTTTATCGAAAGGGCGCGCATCCATTGGCAAGGGGAAAATGCTAGGGCAAAGGTAGAAGGAACTGATGAATTAAGCGCTGGTCTGTAGCCAATCTGACAAGCTATCTGACGAGCATCATAACAAATGCGTTTTCAGCCAAAGCTATCATTTGCCGTTTGCAACCGGGAGCAGCAGCAGCTGATCGACGTTAGCAACACAGCGCAAAAACTTAGTTGTTGCTTATAAAGCACGCTAACTTTAGCACCGAAGCCGTCGTCAATACTACTGAACTTAGCGTCTATATATATGATCTGTTACGCGAGGCTCGTATATTTATGACAGTTTCGTCAAAAAATTGGTGTAATGGTAGATTCCTGGGGCGTGCTCACGGTAGCCACTCACGTTCGTCACAAATTTTCTTCCGTCAGGCTGTGTTTTTCTGCGCGGCTAGCTTAAACTTTGTGCACTTGCGATCAGTGCGCTTGCCCCGTCTTAACAGTTAGCCGGCCAGACTCAACCGGCCAGACTCAACCGGCCAGACTCAACCGGCAAAAACTCAAGTGGGCATATCCATCACATTGACTACCACAGGCTTCTATTGTGACTTCCCAGCAGGACAAAATTCAATCACTCATTGCGGATATAGAACGAGCGCTAGGCTCAGATAAGCCCCGTAAACCCTGGGTAAAAGCTAGCGATATTGAGCCGCAGCGGCAGGCTCTCGCTCAGGCGCAAGATTATTTGAAGTCACTCCAGCAAACCTTTGAGGCACCGGGCGGTTGGGGGCCAGTAGACCCCACCACCGGGCAAATAGCGCCTCAATCGTCTCAAGCGCCTGTTGCCAATCGCTTCGACGATTTGTCGATGAATGACGCTGCCAGCTGGGCAGAAGAGAATCGACCAGACAATCGACCAGAGTTTTCGCCAACAGGGCCCTCACCGAGTGACTCAGCCGAAGATGTCCTACAGGCGCTCCTAACTGAGATGAGATTTCTTAAGTCGAGTGCGCTTGAGCCCTTGCGACTGGAGATGGATCGTCTGCGGCAGGAGCGGGACAGTCTGCGCTCAGAGGTAAAGGATTTAGCGGAGCAGCGGACGACGGCGTTGGTGAGCAGTCAGGCAGACGGAGCGGTTTCTCAAGGGGGAGCTGTAGGCATTGATGAGCAGCAGCTGAATCATTTTTTGCAGGCACTGATGGAGCGTTTGCAGGAAAGTCTGTCCTCGCAGGTGTCGCAAACGCTCACGCAGCTAGAGTCTAACCATTCTGAGTCAATCGCGCGGCTATCAGCTGAGAGTGATGCGCAGAGGCTACAGCTACAGCCGGGCGGTCAAATTGAAGAATTTAGGCAATTGCAGGCGCGCTCTGATCAGCTGCTGGCCAATATTGACTCAACGCTTCAGCTGATGTTTGAGACGCTGCAAAAAAATATTGACAGCTATCAGATCTCTCTGAATGAGGGAATCGACAATATGCACAGCCTGGGGCGTCAGGGCGAAGTGATCGTGCGATCGCTGGTCGATCATCTCACTCAGCAGCTGGGTCAAACCACCCCTCCAGAACCGGCTTTTTATCCCCCTCGCCTAACGTCTCTTGTCGAGTCCTCGTTTGACACGGAAAACGAACCAAAAAACGAACCAACAGAAGAATCAGATAGCCCTGAGTTCACCTCGGATGACGCAATTAATCAATCGCTCAACGAATCAGCCGCATCTGTAGACACTGTCGCCTCACTGAACGATATTCTCCCGGATTTAGAAGATACGGCTGATATCGCCGCATCTCAGCCAGCCGAACCTCAGCCAGAAGACTGTATTCGCGAAGATGGCACTATTGATCTCGACTTGCTCAAGCTAGATATTGATCGCACTGACGATGATCTAGAACCGAACCTAAGCGATGTGACGATCGATTCTATTAGCGATACTCAATCGGGTGAAACAGAAGCCCTTGAAACGGAATCGTTGAGCATCGAAGAGGTAGATACAGAGGCACCAATCACCCCCACTGCGACAGAAGTTTATCTGGCGAATCTCACCTTAGATGATCTCGTCGCTGATCCGGCGATCGCAGATCTAGAGCAGCACTCAGAGATTGATCCGACCGCTGTCGATACTGTCGATCCACAGCTTTTAATCGAGTCTGGCGATGGGCGATCGCTCGATCCACAGGCGCTCGATTTTGACCTCCAGGAGCCAGACTTTCAGGCTACAGATGACCAGATCACGGATGACCAGATCACGGATGACCAAATCACGAATGACCAAATCACGAATGACCAAATCACGGATGACCAGACCACAGATGACGCTGAGTTAGCGGCCATCATTCCCGATTTGAGCGTGCCTGGGACTGAAGAAGAAGGACGAGACGAAGACGAAACCCTGGAGAACGCTATTCCAGAGGCCGCGATAATACCTGATATTCCCGACGCGGATGAGGGCGATATGCCTGAAGAGGCGCTCTATATAGAGGCAGCAGATAGCGATCCGAGTGGCGATCCGAGCGGTGATGATGCCGTAGACGACGCTGTCTCGAATGAGCTAGCCGCGATGTTAGAACAGGTCAATCAAGAGGCTGAGCAAACGGCTGTCGAAGCGGTTGATAGTGAAGACATAACGTCAGACTTGGAAGAAGTGATCGTGTCTGAAGCGGTAGCGGCCCCGCCAGAGACCCTGTCGGCAGAGGCGTCTCCTCTAGAGTCGGCCCTGATTCCCGATCAGCCGATGGATGAGGATGAGGATGAGACACAGACCAATGACGAAGACTCTCTGCCGGTACCCTCTGATCCAGACAACAGGCTGGACCTACCGCCAGTTCAGTCCAGCGATGTAGATTCTCCGCTGCCTGGGTCTGAGTTCGATGACGATCTGGATTTCTACAGCTTAAGAAGCTTGGAAAATGATCAAAACGCTTCAGAAGATAGTTCAGGAAATAACCTAGGAACAGCATTAGAGACGGCAGGCGATCGCTTACCCGATGATGGCGGTCCCGATGATGGCGAACCCGATGACGACGAACCCGATCCAACTGAGGGACAACCCACCCGTTGGTTTTTAGGGATCGACGTTGGGACAACTGGACTGTCCGCTGTTTTGATGAACCGGCTGGGCGAGCATGTCTATCCCCTTTGCTGGAGTATCCCAGGGGATAGTGAGTCCAATCGCTTTCGGCTCCCGGCTGTGGCACAGGTCAATCCGTCCAGCAGGCAGATTGAAGCAGTTGGCCCAACGGCGCTCCAGCAAAGCGATGAAATTTTACGCAACGTCAAGCCTCTGCTCAAAATTGGAATTCCTAAAGAAGACGCTGGTGAGCCTTGGGTGCAGTGGTCTGATCAGGGAGCGCTGCCGCTGCTATCTGTGCAGAATGCGCTAACTGCACTGCTGAAAACGCTCAGTCCTGATTCGCTCAGCTGCCGCGCAGTCGGCCTCAAAAATTCTGTCCTCCGTCGGGCGTTGGCTGATTTAAAGGGCGTGATTATCGGCTATCCCAACAATTGGCCAGATACCTACAGCTTTAACCTGCGTGAGGTGGTTTTGGCGGCGGGGCTAGTAGAGTGTGCTGACCAGGTGCTGTTTATCGATGAGGCGATCGCGGCCCTGCTCTCAGCATTGCCCGATCCGAGCGTCGAAGGCGAACCGCTAGATGAGCAGCCTGGCCTCTATAACTGTCATTGGTCTGGCGGTACGGTGGTTATCAGCGCTGGGGCTAGCTTGACTGAAGCGGCGGTTGTGGACTTACCTGCAGACCTCAGTGCGCTCAGCTACAGCGACTTTGCGCTACGCAGCTTTACCTATGCAGGCGATAGCATCGACCAAGACATTCTCTGTCAGCTATTGCATTTGCCGGTAGGCTCTCAAATCCCGACTCAGCCCAGCGATCCGTCGGCGGGCTGGCAAAGCTTAGGGCTCGATCAGCTGGCCTTACCACAAGTTGGCGAGGCTGATCGCATCAAGCGCCATCGCTTACGGCAGCGCCTAAACGATTCGCCGTTGGGTCGTCAGGCGTTGATCGCGGTGCGCGAGCTGAAGCGGGTTTTACAAGAAGAAGATGAGTTTGCGCTGGCATTGGGCGATCGCAGCTGGACGATTACGCGCAGTGATTTAGAAACAAAGGTATTTTTGCCGTATATTCAGCGGCTCAACCGCCAAATCAATGGCTTGCTCAGCCAACAAGGGCTGTCGGCGCAGGCTGTGAAGCAGGTGGTCTGTACCGGCGGATCGGCCTCGTTAAGCACGATTGCTCGCTGGCTACGTCAGAAGTTTCCCAACGCTACTATCATTCAAGATACCTACAGCGGTGAGTATTCCAATAGCTGTAGTCGGGTGGCGTACGGCCTAGCTAATTTGTGCCACTATCCGCGCGTACTCGATGCCAACCGCCATCAGTACAATGACTATTTCCTACTGCTGGAGCTGCTGCGCATCTTGCCCGATCAGCCTTTGCCAGCAGCCGGCATTTTGCACTTGCTAGAGCAGCGGGGTATCAATACCCAAACCTGCCAGTCGCATATTTTGGCACTCATCGAAGGGCATTTGCCACCGGGGCTGGTGCCGACTGAGGGCGATCGCCCCATGATTAGCGCCCAGTCGCCTGACATTAATTCCTATCGCGCCCTAGCAGAGCTGCCACTGTTTAAGAAGCAGGGCGGGCAGATCTACATTGCCGACCCTCAGCAAGGCGATCGCCTGCGCACCCATTTAGAATCGGTTTTAGCAACTAAGGCACAGACTCTATCAGAGCCCTTGAGCGTTCAGCTTAATCCTGAGAATGTACTGGCATCCTAGCTGCGCCTAGATATATAGCGTTGGCTACTGAGCCCGCATGATGCCTATATGAACGCTGTCTGAAGTTTGCTTATGCAAGCTTATTTGCGCGGATCGCAATCTACTATCGTTGTATTCAGCTGATAGTTAATTGTTTGGACTTCTACCTTGCTCACTGGAACCGCGCTCTATCTACTCACGTTTGTATGCCTTAGCCTTTCTTGCTCAGTCCTGTACGTATTCCGTTCCATTGATTAAAGCAATCTCTGCTCGAACAAACTCCCGGCCCAGGTAAGCCGCATGGTCTAGGTAGCTAATCGGGCAGGGATTCTCTTTATCTTCAAATATTTTCATGCAAAGCTCTTTGGCGGTACGCCCGGTGTAAATTGTCGTCTCCTGCCGAACCGTTTTGCCCCTGACGGCTAAGGGTTTGCCCGTTTCTGGATCGCAGGCCAAGCCTTTTTCGTTAATGGTGTTAGTGAAGTGCTTGGCGCACAGCAGCTCGGCATCGCGGTCTAGATAGATCAAAAAGTAGCCGTTTGGATCTAGCGCAATGAAACGCTTAGAAAGCTTGTCATCTAGGGCGGTGAGTGTCTGCCTTCGGGCTTCTTTTTGAGCTTCTTCTGGGCCTTGTTTTTGGGCTTGTGCGTCTGCATTTGCAGAGACCGCTGCTATCGTCATGGCCAGTGCCTTAAAATCGCGTGAACTTCGTTGAGTTCTCTATTTTATCGTGCCTATGAGTGGCTAAAAGCTACGTTTTTCAACCGGGCAGATAGCGGGCTATCAAGTTCATTCATATCTTCTGATGCTCTACAGACGCTTTTCTCCAGAAGGCTTTTGCAGGGCTTTTATGAACACTCTGTTGAAGGCTGTTCTATTAGCGGAATTTCTGTTGTCAGATCTTTAATCGGCAGATTCTCGTTGATCTCGTTAATTTGAAATGTTTCGGCTTCGTTGATACGGCCGATGTAGTTGCCTAAGATCTGGCCTAGCTCGGGCGAGTAAAATTTGTGCAGGCTATGATTTGGCGTGGCCGGAAAGCCACGACGTTTCTTATGGCGACCGCCTGCACCCGGATCGAATGTTTGAATGCCGTTAGCAATCGCCCATTCAATCGGCTCGTAGTAGCAGGCGCTAAAGTGCAGGTTGTTGTATTCTTCAAACGAGCCCCAGTAGCGACCGTAGAGGCGATCGCCTTTTACCAAACAAAAAGACATGCCAACAGGCTGTTCGCTATCGGCTGTGTAGGCGGCGAAAATGACTACGCGATGGCGGGGCCACTCCGAAGGAGTATCGCGCCACACCGCATGCAGCTGATCAAAGAACTTTTGCTTGAGATACTTACTCCCCCACCAGCCGAACTTGTCACAGGTATCGCTGTAAAAGTCGTATACCTTGGCGCACATCTCAGGCGTCAGGCTCTCTCCCGTATGTACCTTAAAGTGAATCCCGGCCTTGGCGACCGACTTGCGCTCACGCTTGATGTTGCGCCGCTGATTGGCATTAAACTGCGCCAGATAATCGTCAAAAGTGCTAAAGCCTCGGTTTTGCCAGACGTAGCTGTGATGTAGCCAGGCATGAAAACCCAGCGCTTCCATGTCCGATTTCCACTGCGGATCGACATAGAGAAAGTTGCAGCCTGAAATTTCGTGCTTGAGGCAAAAGTCATCGATCAAGCTCACCAGTATCCGAGTGACTTCGCTCTCATCTTCAGTCGGCGCAATCAAAAAGCGGTAGCCCTCTGCCGGGGTAAAGGGCGACATGCCCAGCAGCTTGGGGTAGTAGCTGATACCCAGCCGCTCAGCTAGCTCAGCCCACTGATGGTCAAAGACAAATTCGCCATAGCTATGCCCCTTCAGGTACAGCGGCGCGGCGGCGACCAATACGTCTTCTCGCCAAAGGGTGAGATGGTTGGGTAGCCAGCCCGTCCTCGACCCGGTGCTGCCGGAGGTTTCCATATTGTTTAGCCAGGCCCACTCCAGGGCGGGGGTTGGCAGCGGCATGGCCATTGCGTCCCACTGCGCAGCAGAAATATCAGCGAGGCGATTTATCCAACGGGCGGTGTACTGCACTGAAGGTGTGGTCACAGGCGATAAGTCGGTATGGGCTTCTCATATAGGGTAATAGAAGTTTTAGAAAGATGGGAAGCATCCCCGTGTGGTCGAGAGCGCTCAGTGCCAAATGCAGGGTGATTGATAGCGATCGCAGTGGATGGCTCACGAATTTTGAATGCGATAGATAAAATCCTGATTGTGAGGCTTCAATTTTAGTTAAGAGGGATAAAACTCATCCCAAAAATCGGCAGCGTCACATCCAATTATTTTTGCCGGTTTCTGCAAAGAGGTTCTCAGAAAATACGCCTGCTTGTTGTCCTACGACTCTCATACGATGAGCCTGTCATTCCGAACAGTGACCGCGATACTTTCTAATATCGCGAGAAAACAAGACTCGAACAAGTTTTATCTTAGAAGGCTCTGAAATGGAATCATTTAATTCGCCCGAAAGTTTTAGTGCAGATACGCTCAGCTCAGCTATTGATTTGTCAGCCAGCCAATTTTTTTTGGCGCATGCTCCAGAAAAAATAGCCGGACTTCAAGGCGGCACTCATAACGGAAATGGCAGCGGCATTCCAACATTAGTAGAAGATATCAAGGCTACAGTTATTTCTAGTGTAGGAACGAAGTATGACGAGGTTAAGAATGCGATCGCCGATGACTTGATCTCGGACCCGCAGCTCAATTTTTCTGCGGCTATTAGTCCTCTAGCGGATGAAGTGATGGGGGTACTCACACCGCCTAAGGGTGCCACGGATCAATCGAACGCTCACGCTTCATCACAAAACTCACTCATATCAGAGGCGCTCTCCATCGCTGCCGATAGCCTCACGGCTTTTAAGGGTAGTACCGATTTCCTTGACGATATGGCGATGGCTTTTGGCGAAGGGCTTTTGGCTTCTCAAGCGATTAGCGCTGTGGATAGTTTGCTCAGCGGCGAAGCTGATGTTAGCTTACAAGTTGCAAAAATCGAAAACCCAGGAACAATCGCCGCTTTCGCCGCCGCTACGAACACGATTTATCTCTCAGAAAGTTTTCTTACGCAGCATGCAGAAAATCCTAATCATGTTGCAAATGTGGTTTTAGAAGAATGGGGACATTACCTTGACACTGTTCTCAACGACAACGACAGCAAGGGGGATGAAGGAGAGATTTTCATGAGCTTAGTCAAAGGATTTAGCTTTGATCTTGATGCCCTTCAGAGCGAAGATGATCAAGCTGCTTTAGCGATTAACGGTAACACTATCATGGCTGAACAAGCCTTTGAGACGATTAGTTTACCGACTAGATGGGTCATCTATAGGAGCGTTCGAGGTAGTATCTTGGCCTTCAAACGAGATGCAACGGTTAGCGCACTCACCGATGTTTATTTCCACAATGCGGGTGAGCCACAGGGGCGACTGATTGAAAATCTTCAGTCACCCATCAATATTTTTAACGGCCAGTTCTCGGTGACTACTAGAGTCAACAATACGAAATTGGAAACACGTTTAGATGGAACAGTGGGCTTTCGATCTGGATTCATTGAGCCTCGTCTGAGTGTTAATACACCGAGCTGGGTCAGAATCCAATAGAGATCAGCGGAATTGTATGGCAAACCGGGGGTGCTAAGGTACAGTTTTTTGCACAGGGTTATTCGCAGAGACTCTCTGAGCCGTGCGTAGAATTTGCCCCGCCAAAATAGCCGCCCCGAAACCGTTGTCAATATTAACCACCCCAATGCCCGTCGCGCAGGAATTGAGCATGGTGAGCAGCGGTGCTAACCCTTGAAAGCTCGCCCCATAGCCGATACTTGTAGGCACTGCAATCACCGGACAGGGGGCGAGACCCGCTACCACGCTAGGCAACGCCCCTTCCATACCCGCTGCGACTATCAGCACATCAGATTGATCGATCACATGGCGGTTGCTCAGCAGCCGATGAATGCCCGCAACCCCCACGTCCCATAGGCGAGTAACCTGAAAACCACAGAGCTCTGCTGTGACCGCTGCTTCTTCGGCGACAGGTAAGTCTGCCGTTCCAGCAGTCAGAATGCTGAGGTTGCCAGGTTGAACGGCTAAAGGCGCTTCAGGTCGAATCGCACAAATTTTCGCCATTTCAAAATAGGTGGTCTGAGGCAGCGCGGCTCGAATATCTGCGCCTTTTTGGGCGTCTACCCGAGTGGCCATCACCACCGGATGCAGCGGTTCCATTACCCGCATAATCTCGATGATTTGCCCGGCAGTTTTGTCTTGGCCCCAAATGACTTCTGGAAAGCCAGTGCGAAATTCTCGCTCGTGGTCGATTTTTGCGAACCCGCCGACCTCTTCGTAGCTAGAGATGGCCTCCGCTGGTTTGAGCTTTTCAAAAGCAGCCTCTGGGGCAAGGTCACCTGCGGCCACGGCTTGCAACAATTTACGAACGGCGTCGGGCTGAATCACAGTGATTGTCTTTAGGGTGAAAAAGTTCAACTGTAAATAGGCTACCGTGATTTAGTTCGTCTCATGTTTCAGACTTCTGCGGATTTATGACTTCTACGCCGATTGACATCGTAATTTTGACCAATGGCCCTGGGGAAGTGGCAACTTGGGTAAAGCCGGTGGTTCAATCGCTCTCTCAAAAATCTTTGAACGTCAGAATTTCTGTGATGCTCTCGCCTTGTCCCCATGCGTCTGGTCAAGAGCATGTAACCCTGGCTGGCTATCCGGAGATAGATCGCGTACAGAGTGCCCCTCACTTTTTCAAGTTTTTGCTGACGGGTAGAACGGCAGATAGCTGGGAGTGGCACCCACAGGGGGTAGTGGTCTTTTTGGGTGGTGATCAGTTCTATACCGTGCTGGTCGCTAAGCGTCTGGGCTATCGCAGCGCGACCTATGCCGAATGGGATGCCCGCTGGCCGTCTCTGATTGATCGCTTTGGGGTGATGCGCTCTGAGCTAATTCACGGGGCACCGGCTCGCCACCGGCATAAATTCACGCTAGTGGGCGATCTGATGGCGGATGTGCAAGCGGCGGCTGATCGCACAGATATTACCCATGCGCTCGGCGGCTCGGCTGACGATGAGATCATTGGCTTTTTGCCGGGGTCAAAGCCGGTAAAGCTGAGTATGGGCGTGCCGTTGCTGCTGGCGATCGCTCAAATTCTCCACTCCAAACATCCCCAG
>JBAUIB010000147.1:0-7701 GCA_049680585.1 Phormidesmis sp. | reverse complement strand
TACTCAGCTTACTGAAGATCGCTAGTACCGATTGGCCAAGCTCACAGGCCAAACTGCGCTGTAACGTTGTCTACATTTCCCCTTAGCTTCTTTATGGATATTCAGCAACTGCCCGGTACCGCCAACGAGCTAGGCGCAACCTGGGATGGTGAGGGAACAAATTTTGCGCTGTTCTCTGAAAATGCCACCAAAGTGGAGCTGTGTTTGTTTGACTCGGAAGGCCACGAGAGCTGCTATGAGCTAAAAGAGGTCTACAACTTTGTTTGGCATGGCTACTTTATCGGCGTGAGACCGGGGCAGCGCTATGGCTTTCGGGTACATGGACCATTCGATCCAGAAAACGGGCATCGCTTTAACCACAGCAAGGTGCTAATTGATCCGTATGCGCTGGCGATCGCAGGGGATATCACCCCTGGCGAAAAGATCTTCAGCTACGACTGGCAGAGCGAATACGAAGATCTCAGCTACAAAGAAACCAACAGCGCGGACGCGGTGCCGAAATGCGTCGTGGTGGATAAGAACTTTGACTGGCAGGGCGATCGCCCCCCCCGCATTCCGTGGAATGAAACCATCATCTATGAGATGCATGTCAAAGGTTTTACCCAACAGCATCCCAAAGTGCCCAAACACCTGCGCGGCACCTACGCGGGTCTGGCTAATGTGGCAGCAATTAAGCACCTAAAATCACTCGGCATTACCGCAGTCGAGCTGATGCCCATCCATCACTTTCACGCCCAGCCTGGATACCTGACGGGCAAGGGACTGCGCAACTACTGGGGCTATGACTCGCTGAACTACTTTGCCCCGTACTCCGGCTACAGCGCCTCGGGCATAGTCGGCGAGCAGGTCAACGAGTTTAAAGGCATGGTGAAAGCCCTGCACCAAGAAGGTATCGAAGTGATTTTGGATGTGGTGTACAACCACACGGGCGAAGGCAACCACATGGGGCCGACGCTGAGCTTTCGCGGGATTGATAACGCGGCTTATTACCGGCTGGTAGAGGGCAATGAGCGCTACTACATGGACTACACTGGCTGCGGCAATTCGCTGCGCATGAGCCATCCGCAGGTGCTCAAGCTGATTATGGATAGCCTGCGCTACTGGGTAGAGGAAATGCATGTTGACGGCTTCCGCTTCGATCTAGCCTCGGCGCTGGCGCGCGAGCTGTTTGAGGTGGGCACGCTGGCGACCTTTTTTGACATCATTCACCAAGATCCGGTGATTTCAAAGGTAAAGCTGATTGCAGAGCCTTGGGATGTGGGCGACGGCGGCTATCAGGTGGGCAAGTTTCCGCTGCTGTGGTCGGAGTGGAACGGTCAGTATCGCGATACGGTCAGAGACTTTTGGCGCGGGGAAGACTCTACCCTGGGCGAATTTGCCTTGCGCTTTACCGGCAGCTCGGATCTCTACGAGCACACCGGGCGCAGACCTCATGCCAGCGTGAATTTTATCACTGCGCACGATGGCTTTACGCTACGCGATCTGGTGAGCTACAACCACAAGCACAATGACGCTAACGGCGAAGACAATCGCGACGGGGAAGATCACAACCGCTCGTGGAACTGTGGGGCAGAAGGCGAGACGGATGATCCAGAGATTTTGCAGCTCAGAGCGCAGCAGCAGCGGAATTTTTTGGCGACGCTGATGATGAGTCAGGGGGTGCCAATGCTGCTGGCAGGTGATGAAATGGGGCGATCGCAGCGCGGAAACAACAACACCTACTGCCACGACAATGAGCTTTCTTGGATCAACTGGAAGCTGCCTGAGGAAAACAAAGCCTTACTGCGCTATACCCAAAAGCTGATCAAGCTGGTACATGACCATCCGGTTTTGCGGCGGCGTCACTGGTTTTATGGGCGGGCAATCCACGGCTCGGGCATTAGCGATATTGGCTGGTTTAACGTAGACGGCGGCGAAATGCAGGATGAGTGGACGGCGGGCTTTGTCAAAACGCTAACGGTGTTTTTAAACGGTCAGGAGATTGCGACGCCTTCGCATCGGGGCGAGCAGGTGCTGGACGATAGCTTTTTGCTAATGTTTAATGCTCACTACGATCTGCTGGAATTTGCCTTGCCAGAGGGGCTGCGCGATCGCAAATGGCGCTTGCTAATAGACACCAAGTCAGAAGGCTTTGTCAAGCGCCCTAAAACCTACAAAAAAGACAGCAGAATTCCCGTAGCCGCCCGCAGCCTGGTAGTGCTCGAAAGCCCGCTGTAGCTTTATTGCCGCCACCAAAACCAGACTGATATTTCTACATTTTTTTACAAATATTATTACTCGACCCGCCGTCTTTTGCCAGCTGGCTGTGGGGGACCCTACGCTGCCTATGGACCGCTAACTGCTGTGTCCTCACAACTTTTAAACTTTGGGAAACTCACCCTTAAGACTATGAAGCAACTATTTGCAGGGATTATTGCCCTGATGACCTTTGCCTTCGCGGTGACGGGCTTTGCCACACCCGCTTTTGCCGACGCAGGCGCTCAGATATTTGGCGCCAACTGCGCTGCCTGCCACATCGGCGGTGGTAACGCGGTCAGCGCTGCCAAGACGCTCAGAAAGGCAGATTTGGAAAAGTATGAGATGAACTCTGCTGAAAAGATTATCTATCAGGTGACCAACGGTAAAAACGCCATGCCGTCTTTCAGAGGTCGCCTCACCGACGGTCAAATCGCGACTGTGGCCGACTACGTTCTACAGCAGTCTGAAGCAGGCTGGTAAAGACAACGGCTTTTCGCTCAGTCGTTGACGACGTTCTCATCGGCTAAATGTACTTCATTTCTATCTCCTAGCGCTAGACGAACCAGCGCTAGGAGATTTTTTTGCTTGCATCAAGCAGTCTGTTAGCAACGCTGCGCAACGGTCTAATTTTTCACTATATTAAATGCATTCATAACGTTAGCGAGATGCTGGTTAGGTCTATGAGTTGGCAAACGCTAAATGATCGGTTGAAAGGAATGCGGCTCTGGCGGCTAATGATGCTGGGACTCATGATGCTGGGACTAACACTGGCCTTAGGAAGCTGTAGCCGCTTAGTCGGGGCAATTGAAAATAGTCCTCTCAACCGACTGCGCCTAGAAAACTTTAGAACCCAGTCAGCTGATGTATCTCAGCTGATCAGCACCGTGCTGGGTGAGCCCAAAACCTTTAACTACCTGCTTTCACAAGAAAGTACAAGCTCTGATGTGCTCGCATTGATATACGAAGGACTCATCAGCATCGATCAAACCACCAGCGAAATTGTACCTGCCTTAGCCGAATCCTGGACGATTTCAGAAGATGGCCAGACCATTACCTATACCCTCAAAGACAATCTTAAGTGGTCAGATGGTGAGCCGCTGACCGTAGACGATGTGGTCTTTACCTACAACGATCTGATCCTCAATGAAGAAATTCCAACCGATGCTCGCGACATCCTCAGAGTTGGCACGGCGGGCCTGCTGCCCACGGTTCGTAAGCTAGATGCGCGTCGGCTGGAATTCAAAATTCCTGAGCCGTTTGCACCCTTCCTGCGGGTAACGGGCCTACCAATTATGCCAAAGCACGTCCTGGCAGAAACGGTCACAACTAAAGATGAGGCGGGCCGCCCCGTATTTTTATCGACTTGGGGAACCAATACTGATCCGAGCAAAATCGTTTGCAATGGCGCTTATCAGATTCAACGGTTTATTCCTGGAGAGCGAATCGTCTTTGAGCGCAACCCCTACTATTGGCAAACGGGACCAGACGGTGAGCCGCAGCCCTACATTGAGCAAATCGTATGGCCAGTGGTAAGTTCGCAAGATGCAGAATTTGTGCGCTTTCGCTCAGGTGACGCGGATCTGATGAATGTGACACCAGATAACTTTGCTCTGATGAAGCAGGACGAAGAGCAGGGCAACTACACGGTGTATAACGGTGGGCCAACGACCACGCGCCTTTTTGTGACGTTTAACCTTAACAAGGGCTCTATCAACGGCGCTCCAGTGGTTGATCCGGTGAAATCAGCCTGGTTTAATACGCTGGCGTTTCGGCAGGCGGTGGCCTATGCCATCGATCGAGACAGCATGCTCAATAACATTTTTAAGGGACTTGGCGAGATGCAAAACTCTCAGATTGCCATCCAAAGTCCCTATTATGACGAGTCAGTTTCGCCAGTGTACGACTACAACCTGGACAAAGCTAGAGAGCTACTGACCTCAGCTGGCTTTGAGTACCAAGGTAACCAGCTGTACGACGCTGACGGCAACCGGGTTCGCTTTATCCTGCAAACGAATGCAGGTAACGAGATTCGTGAGGCAGCAGGGGCGCAAATCAAGCAAAATCTCTCTCAAATCGGCATTCAGGTGGACTTTCAGCCGATTGACTTCAATAAGCTGATTGGAAATATGGATGATACGCTGAGCTGGGAGGCGATTGTCCTGGGTTTTGGCGCTGGGGTAGAGCCGAACAGCAGCGCTAATCTTTGGCTGGTCAACGGGGGCTTGCACTTTTTTAACCAGCAGCCTCAGGGCCGACCGCCGCTGCCAGGCCGCGAGGTGTACGCCTGGGAAAAGCAAATTAGCGATCTGTACATCAAAGCCGCTCAAGCGCTAGAGGAGCCCGAGCGTAAGACGCTGTATGGTGAAACCCAACGGCTCGTGCAGGAGAATCTACCCTTCATTCACTTGGTAGGCCAGTATTCGATGAGCGCGGTACGCGATAAGGTGGAAAATGTGAAATATACAGCGCTAGGTGGGGTGCTGTGGAACCTGAATGAGCTGAAAATTACCGAAAACTGAGCGAGATCTGATCGCCAAAACGCAATAGAAGTTTACAGAGGGTCTTAAAGTTTGCTGTGATTGCGGCGCGGCCTGTGCACTATCCGCCATAATCAGACTTTACGGCGCTAGGTTCTTCAGCTCGAACTTCTCAGCTAGATAATTAAGCCAGATAAATTTTCTAAATACCGGCATTCAGCCTTGCCCAAAGGCCGATAAATACCTTTACTAAACACCTTTTCGTATGAAAACCACGCTGACCGCTGCGCATGGATCAAATTGAACAGGCTTACAGAGTGTTAGAGCTAGAGCTAGGGACTTCTATGACAGAGGTCAACCAAGCCTATAAGGACTTGGTGTTTATCTGGCATCCTGACCGGATTCCGAGCGATCGCCAGCGACTGCGCGAGAAAGCTGAGACGAAGCTGAAGCAGCTCAACGAGGCGCGTTCTTTTTTGCGATCGCAAGTTCGTAATGGCAAAATTCCCGCCCGCAGCAGCACCTCATCATCAACCAAATCAGCCGCTCAGTCCGCTGAGCGCACTAAAACCCCGTACAGAAATCCCTACAGCCGCTCGTCCACCTATCGCCCTGGCGACGACTCTACCTACCGGCCCTATAGCCGCTCGTCCACCGCTGACGCCGCAGCCTCTAATAGCTCTAAAACCAATGACGATAGCGCCAACAACACTCGGGCCGGGGGCTATCGTCCACCGTATGAGGCGTACCGCCGAGCTAACAGCAACTACTCTAACAGTTCATACAGCTCGACTTACCGGCCCGGCAGCTATCCCAGCAGTCACTGGCCTCGCCGGGAGCAGGCGGCTAGGAGTTCTACGAGTCAGAGTGCGAACAACGGCAACGGGTCTGCTAACGGGGCTAGCAACGGTACTGGCAACGGCAACGCCACAGACAGCCGCCAAAAGACCGGCGCTGCCGACAGTGCAGCCAGCTCAAAAGTCACTAGCAAAACGACACCGTCCTCAGCCGTTAGTAACACCACCGACAGCCAGCCTGCGCGGGCAAAACGCAATCCAGACTTAAGCGGGGCGGATATGAGAGGGGCTAATCTCAAAGAAAAGGACTTTTCGGGCCGTAATCTCAGTAATGCTAATTTGGCGGGTGCGGACTTGAGCGACACCTTTATGCACAAGGTCAATCTCAACCGCGCCAACCTGCGAAAGGCGCGGCTGTTTAGGGCGAACTTGCTTCAGGCCGACTTGAGCCATGCAGACCTCAGTGGCGCGGATCTCATTGGCGCGGATCTCAGCGGGGCCGATCTCAGCGGGGCCGATCTCAGCGGGGCCAAAGTCGGCTATGGTGACAAGATCATGGTGAAGCTACTAGGTGCCCGACTCACTGGCACCATCATGCCGAACGGACGGATTCACGAGTAGTGCGCTTTCAGCAAGTGCGCGCAGAAGGTATCCTCATAGCTCCCTCATAATTGGACTCTATGTTGATGACAAGACCCCATTTTCATAGGTTTAAGAGGACATTCCATGAAGGCACTGTTACTTTCACCCAAGTTTCCTCAATCATTTTGGTCCTATGACCGGTTTATGGAGATCGCCGGGCTAAAAACGGTGATTCCGCCGCTAGGCATTTTGACGGTAGCTGCACTTCTACCGAACAGTTGGGAGCTCAAGTTCTACGACAGAAATGTCGAAGACGTCCCTGACGCTGACTGGGCTTGGTGCGATATTGTGATTCTCTCGGCCATGCTAGTCCAGCGGCCTGACTTTCAGCATTTGATTTGCAAAGCTAAGCAGCTCGGTAAGAAAGTGGCTGTCGGTGGCCCTTACCCCACGTCCGTTCCAGAAGATGCACGGGGCTGCGGGGCAGACTATTTGGTTTTGGATGAAGGCGAGATTACGGTGCCCATGTTTTTGGAGGCGATCGCCCAAAGCGAACCTTCCGGCACCTTCCGCTCGCCAGAAAAACCCGATGTCACCATCAGCCCGACACCGCGCTTTGATCTGCTCAAGGCAGACGCCTACTTCATGATGGCCGTGCAGTTCTCGCGCGGCTGTCCGTTTAACTGCGAATTTTGCGACATTATCACGCTATATGGACGCAAACCGCGCACAAAGTCGCCTGAGCAAACCCTGGCAGAACTGCAGCGGCTCTATGATTTGGGCTGGCGCGGTTCTGTATTTATCGTCGATGACAACTTTATTGGCAATCAGCGCAACGTCAAGCGCTTTTTGAGGGCGCTCATTCCTTGGATGGCCGAGCATGACTATCCCTTTACCTTTATGACCGAAGCGTCGGTGAACTTGGCAGAAGATGACGAGCTGCTGTCACTGATGGTAGAGGCAGGCTTCTTCTCTGTGTTCTTGGGCATCGAAACGCCGGATCAAGATAGCCTAGCGCTGACGAAAAAAGTGCAGAACATGCGCAGTCCGCTGGTAGAGGCGTGCCAAAAGATAAACCAGGCGGGGTTGCTGATCTATGCCGGGTTCATTTTGGGCTTTGACAATGAGCGCGCCGGGGCGGGCGATCGCATTCAGGCATTTGTCGAGCAAACCCAAATCCCGCAGCCGATGCTAGGCATCCTTCAGGCCCTGCCGCATACGGCCCTGTGGGAGCGGCTACAGCGAGAGGATCGCCTCGGCCCCGATAAGCAAACGACAACCGGCGATCAAAATGCGCTGATGAACTTTGAGCCAACTCGGCCACTGACTGAAATTGCCGAAGAATATGTCGATGGCTTTTGGTCAATGTATGAACCGAGCCGCTATCTCCGGCGCTGCTTCCATCAATGTATGAATCTTGGCGAGCCGCCTCGCCGCAAACAAACGATGTCCTTTCCACTGAGTAAAGGACTGCGGCTAGTGGCTCAAGTGATTTGGCTTCAGGGCATTCGCCGCGCCGATTTGCGCTGGCAGTTTTGGCAGCAGCTAGCTGAGATTTTGCGTAAAAAGCCGCAGATGTTCAACCTGTATATCGGGCTGTGCGCCGC
>JBAUIB010000146.1:0-1704 GCA_049680585.1 Phormidesmis sp. | reverse complement strand
CTACTGAGCTCCCCTTTGCGAGAGACATTTGCAACGCGGTACTGCGGGTGTGGCAGCCGACCCCTGAGGCTAAGGCCATCATTAACCTGCCAGCGAGCGTAGAAGTCTCGACGCCGAATGTATTTGCTGATCAGGTAGAGTGGATGAGCCGTCAGCTCGACTATCGTCATGCGCTGGTGCTGTGTGTACATCCGCATAATGATCGCGGCTGTAGCGTTGCTGCTGCAGAGCTAGCGCAAATGGCAGGGGCCGAACGCGTAGAGGGCTGTTTGTTTGGTAATGGAGAGCGAACCGGTAATGTAGATTTGGTCACGTTGGCAATGAATCTGTATACGCAGGGGATATCTCCTGGGTTAGATTTCTCTCGGATAGATGATATTGTTCACGTTGCTGAAGCGTGTACTCAGATGTCGGTTCACCCCCGTCACCCGTACGCAGGTGAGCTGGTATTTACAGCATTTTCAGGATCTCATCAGGACGCGATTAAGAAAGGATTCGCTGCCCGACAGCCACAGGATATTTGGGCGGTTCCCTATCTACCAATGGATCCGGCCGACGTGGGGCGCTCTTATGAATCGGTTGTGCGTGTCAATAGTCAGTCAGGAAAAGGTGGGATTGCCTTTTTGCTAGAGCGCGACTATGGTGTGCTGTTGCCCAGGCGGCTACAGATAGAGTTTAGCCGGGTTGTGCAGCAGGCCGTCGATGTCAGCGGTAAGGAAATGTCGTCGAAGGCGATCTGGCAAAGCTTTCGAGAAGAGTACGAGCAGCCTGCTGCCTTGCTCAACTATCAGTCCCACCGCGCTTCTCCGCTGGCTGACGAGCGCGTTGCGATTGTGGCTAGTCTCTGCTGCCGAGGTGACGATTTTGTCCTTTCGGGCTCGGGTAATGGGCCAATTGATGCATTTATCGACGCATTGAATGGGGACCTAGTTGCGTCACTGGCAGAGTCGCCACTTTCTGAAGGGGTAGGCTCTGAGGGCGCAGTCTCTGAGGGTGTAGATAACATTGGTCGCATTGAGATTCGCCACTATGAGGAGCGATCGCTCGGGGGTGGCAGTCAGGGGCAGGCGATCGCCTTAATCGAAATCGCCACGCAAATGGGCACCAGCTACGGTATTGGCATCCACGAAAACATCGTGACGGCCTCTTTTTGCGGGGTGATCAGTGCCCTCAATCGCCTGCTGCTAACTACAGTGGCGATGCCTGATCCGGCCCCATCTGTAGTGGTTTGCTAGTGGTAGACAAGAGGGGCTAATCGCGATTTAGGTTTCGACAAGCGTTGTCCTTACCCCTGCGATAGTGCCGTTAGGGGCAACGCCTAGAGCGTAGGCGGCGATCTCTATCTCCCCACAGCGATAAACCTGTGGGGAGTTTAGAGCAGAGGTTAGGAGCGATTTTAGCGCATGAAGTTTGGAGAGTTGGACTTCATCCTCGGCAGTGTGCCAGCTTTTGGGCGTAGTGGCTGGCCCAAAAAAATCTTCTAGGCTCGAAATTTCAACGGATCTTTGTTTTTGCCTCGATTCTTTTTGGTCGATCCACTGGTAAATCTGTTCTTCTATCGCATCCGGGGCTGGAGGGGTGATCGCTGCGGCCGGCTGCCAAACAACCTCCACCGGATAATCAGCTTCGCTACTCCACCACAGATCCTCACAGATCGCTTCTAACTGCGCCTTTAGATCTTGGCTATCGGACATGGTATCTACC
>JBAUIB010000145.1:0-19842 GCA_049680585.1 Phormidesmis sp. | reverse complement strand
ATAGATGTCTCGATGAAAGGGACAAACACACCCTACAGCGAAGATGTGGTCGCCTTGAGCACTCGAGTTGTCATCGAAAATGCTGGCAGCGTCATTCTCACAGCAGCGCAGCAGCAGCTGTTGGTTGAGATTGAAGATATTCAAATGCCCATCCGCTTTGACGGTGCTCAGGTGTTTGAAAGTCAGTTTGCAGATTGGGAGATCCTTGCAGCTGATACGATTGACGGCCAAAATCAGGTGCTGTGGAAAAACGTAGAGACTCAAAACGTTGGGCTTTGGACAATGGACGATAGCTGGAACTTCGTATCCGGTGAAGCGCTGACGCCGAACGCGCTAGAGATACTAGGCTTCCAAGACGAATTTGACATCGATTTGAGCAGCGTAATTGAAGAGGCTGGTGCGGTCGCTCTCCTACAGGACATCTTCGGCAATCTTTTGGTCGATGACGGCAGTCAAACACCGATTAGTTTCAACGGCGCTCAAGCGTATGCCAGCCAGTTTGCGGGCTGGGAAATCCTCGCGGCTGAGACGATTGATAATCAAAATCAGGTGCTGTGGAAGAACGAATCCACCCAGCAACTTGGCCTCTGGAGGATGGATGAAAACTGGAACTTTGTATCCGGTGAAGCGCTCTCACCGACAACGCTAGAGCTGCTGGCTTTTGAAGAGAGTTTTGGCGTTAGCTTGCATAACGCGGTTGAAGAGGTGGGTGCGATCGCCCTATTCGAAGATGCTTTTGGCAGACTATTTGTAGAAGGCGGCGTGACTATCAAAAACAATGACACACAGGTGAACGCCAACCAGTATGCCGGATGGGAAGTCCTCGCAGCTGATACCATTGACAGCCAAAACCAGGTGCTGTGGAAGAACGAATCTACCCAACAGCTTGGCCTCTGGAGGATGGACGAAATCTGGAACTTCGTATCGGGTGAGGCGCTGTCACCGACAACGCTAGAGCTATTGGCCTTTGAAGAGAGTTTTGGCGTTAGCTTGCATAACGCGGTTGAAGAGGTGGGTGCGATCGCCCTTTTTGAAGATGCTTTTGGCAGACTGTTTGTAGAAGACGGCACGACTATCAAAAACAGCGGTAGCCAGGTAACTGCAAACCAGTATGCCGGGTGGGAGATCCTCGCAGCTGACACCATCGATGGCACAAACCAGGTGCTATGGAAGAACGAATCTACCCAAAACATTGGCCTCTGGAGGATGGATGAAAACTGGAACTTCGTCTCTGGCGAAGCGCTAGCGCTCGATTCTGCTGAGGCATCGAGCTTAGCAACTGCGTTCAATGTCTCTTTAGTCGAGAGTGATGCTAGCTACTCTGACAACAGTACGCTCAGCGGTGATGCTGGAGATAATATCCTCGATGGCGGCGCGGGAAATGACTCTCTAGAAGGGCTAGGTGGTAACGACATTTTGCTAGGCGGAACAGGCAACGATGTCATCTCAGGCGGTGACGGTAACGATTGGCTGCAAGGCGGTATCGGGTTGGATACTCTAACGGGAGGAAGTGGCTCTGATCGGTTTGTGTTTAGCTCTCCTCAGGACAAGCGCGACACCATTGCAGACTTCGCTGTGATGGAAGACTTGATTGTTCTATCTAGGGCTGGCTTTGACAGTCAGTGGACTGAGGACAGCGCTTTAGCAGCGCAAGCATTCTATTTAGGTTCTTCAGCAACAGCGGCCGGTCATCGCGTGGGATATGATGCCTCATCAGGCGCGATTTTCTTTGATCCTGACGGCAACGGCACCCAGGCTCAGACTCAAATTGCGGCCATCACAACAGGCTTGTCGCTCAGCCACAGAGATGTCTTTGTCATAGAGTGATGCTCGCTGGCGGAGATTCGACCACAATCGCTATGCCCCCTCCAGCGATCGCACAGTCATACTAAAGCAGCTCAAAATATACACTTTTGCGCATCTGACAGGTGCGTAAGTTCTCCCAGCCTGCAGCTACTTACCCAAAGGTAAGGAAAAGGCTAACGTAATGACAGCAGCTGAGAGGACGCATAGGTATGGATGCTTTTAGTCACTACTGGCACCTGTGGCGAATTGATCCTGGCAACGAGCAGCGGCGCTATGAGCGTACAGTCTTGCCACAAGCTCAAGACTTTTTTGAAACTCGGATGGCAGAGTGTGAGACACAGGCATCAATCCCAGCTTCTCAGCTTCAACAGCCAGCGGTGCAAACAGCTCTACTATCGCAGTTTCGCTCTCCCGGCGAACGGCCCCGCAGCCGAGCGGAGGCAGGTTTGTGCCTGCGCTGTCGCCTATCTGAACCCATTCTCAGAGCCTGTCAGAAGCTAGATAGTCTGTTCTCAGGAAACAAAGCTTTTAGCTATCAAGACCTGCTGCCCTTTGTGTTGAATGACGACGGTCAGCAGCTCATTGTTTTAGATGCTGCCGAGCAAAATCAGCTAGTTTTAGACGGGCACGAGGGTTTACAGCCTGCTACCTTCAAGGTGTTTTCTGTAGACGTACTGAAAACATATAGGGCTAGCAGCTCAAATGCGCCCCCTAGCATGAGTCTCGCTAACTGGGCCTTTCTGCAAACCAAACAACACAAAGCGCTTAAAAAGTTTCTGGCTGAGTTTGGATTTAAGCCGTTTAGTGACTGGACGCTTTTAAACCGGATTGGGCTGTATCAGATGGAGCGGCTGTCTGAGGGCGATCGCAATTTGGTAGAGGCTTTTCATGCGGTTTATCGGCGCGATCGCAGGGCGCAAAAGCAAGTGAGTCGCTGCATAGCGCCTAGCCAACAACAGCTAGAAGAAATGACTCAGCGCCTGTCAAAAGTGCGGGTTCATCTGAGCGAAAGCGAACTTCTCGAGGCGCTCAAGCAAGTCGCAAAACAGCTCAGACAGTTTGATATATGGAAATCTAGAGAACCCCTGGAGGTGAAAGATATTGAGACGGGCGACTATCTGCTCAGAACCGACTTGCCTAGCAGTGCGATAGACGAGCTGGAGATAGAGGAGCAGGATTTTCTAGACTTTTTGCACCAGCAGCTCTATGTAGCTTTAGAAAGCGCGATTGAGCAGGCCGTAGAAGGTCGCATAGCAAGGCTAAAAAAGAGTCAGAAGTATGCACCTTTTGCGCCCCATCTGTTGTTTGGGCTACGGCTTTATTACGCAGAAGGTCTGCCGCTCAAAGAGATTGGATCACAGCTAAAGACGAGTAGCTGGGATCAGACTCGGCGAATTTTGGATCCGGGGGCGCTGCTCAGCCAGACTAGGCTGCTAACCTCGCAGCAGCTCCTAGAGACGGTGCTGAAGCAGGCTCAGGCAAAAGGGCTGACGACGCTCCCGGCTGAACCGAGCTACTTAAAACGGCTGATGGAGCAGATAGAAGCCTTTGTAGACGCTAAAGTCTTTTCTGAAGCCGCCTCAGAGATCAAAGCTGGCAAGAATCGTTCGCTAAACAGTGAATATGCCACCAGGCTAAAACAATATATTAAACACTCTCTACAGTGAGTCCAAATATGGTTGGCAAGATAATGGAGACAACGAACCTACGGCTGCAGCTGCCAGAGACGCTATGGCTAGAGCCCGAGCACTTTACAGAGGCCAAGTCCATCAGCGCCGGAATCGATAGCGTTAGCGCCCACAGCGACAGAGAATCGCAGCAGTGGCAAACCTATATCAATGCTTTGGCGCTATTGGCTTTTGAAGTCTGGCTAAAAGAGAAATTACCGGATAGTGATGTGAGAGCGATCGCCCCTTCTCTAATACCCACCCCTCACTCGACCAACCGGTCAGTCAGCTATCTTAGCGTCGATGGGTTCAGGCTATGCATCTTGGCGACAGAGCATGTGCTAGATGAGCAGATCAGCCTTCCCACAACCGCTGTAGAACAGGCCGAGCTAGCCGCCCATTGCTATGTGGTGCTAGAAGTTTTAGAAGAGCAGGCACAGGCGATCACCCGAGGTTTTTTGGCTTATGACGAGCTAATTGCCCAGCTTAATCGTATAGTAATCCCTGCTGCTGAGCGCTCTTCAGAATACGCTCTGCTCCCCTTATCTGCTCTAGACGCGGAACTCAATCACCTACTTGCCTGCGTCCGCTATTCTCATCCCAGCAAAATTTCGCTGCCTGCTTCATTGCCCATTTCATCGGCAGCGACCTCTTCTCAGCCGAGCGAAGTTACTTCTGTAGATAACCGCCTCACTCGTTTGGGCCAATGGCTACAGGGCACTTTGAGCGAGGGGTGGCAAGCGGTCGAACAGCTAGTCAATCCCACTGCGAATTTGGCTTGGAGTACTCGCGACACTGGTTCGGCGATAAAGGGGGGCAAGCTGATCAACCTGGGTGTACAGCTCGGTCGCCATCCGGTGGTTTTACTGATTGCCGTGACCCCTGAGGCAGAAGGAAAAATTGGAATTAATGTGCAGGTCTTTCCGACAGGAAGCAATACCGTTTTACCGCCGCAGCTCACAGTCGCCTTGCTTTCTAGCACAGACGGCGTTTTACAAGCGGTTACCTCTCGGGCGCAGGATAGCTACATTCAGCTAAGAACCTTCAAGGGGCGAGCTGGAATTCGGTTTAGCCTTGCAGTATCGCTCAACGATATCGCTGTAAAGGAAGCCTTTGAACTTTAATGTGCGGGGGCTATTAGGTGTTCTATAGCTTTCGCCACTTTGTTTAATACCTCAGTGATCGCTGGGCCCGTTACAGGGCAGCAGCAAAGTGGCCCGCAACCGCGCGAATGCATCCGGCGGTTGCTATATTTAGCACTATAATTAGCCTCGGCAACGTTTCTTTTTATGAGGAGTATGAGCTTTAGCTCAAAACTTAAAGGAACGCATCGCTGCGGGAAGAGTTGCCTGCTGCTGTGTAACGGTTTTGGCTGAAAAGAATGTCCTAAGCAGCTCTCCAAAAGCTATAGATGAGTAAATCAGTCATTATTAATCTAGGTATTGGTGACTTAACTCAGGGTTTTCCCAGGGTTGCTGTTCGGCTATGGGCGACAGGCAATTCTAGGCCGGAGCAGTTCATGGGCTCGCTGCCGCCTGCACCTAGTCTCGTGGAGCTGTGCCGCAACTGGCAGCTGGTGTATCGGGGGCTATGTGGTCGAATGGCTTACAGGCAGCCTTCCTCTGTGCCTGCTCAGTCAGAATATCTTGCAACTCCAACAGCTGCTTCAGCATCCTCTAACGAGCTCGAAATCAGTGAAGCGGGCATTACCCATGTTTCTCAGATGGATTTCGATGAGCTTTGCCAGCGGCTCCAGATAGCACTGAATGACTGGCTAACATCAGCCGGATTTCTCTCAATTGAGTATCAGCTGCGATCACGGCTCAATCCAACCGACCTAGTACGTGTCATTGTAGAAACGGAAGATCCCTGGCTGCGGCAGTTACCCTGGCACCGCTGGAACTTTTTTCAAGATTATCCCAAAGCTGAAATGGCGCTGAGCCAGCCAGAGTACCAGCGTCGAACAGGCATAGAAACAGCTGAAAATAAGTCGCAGGTGAGAATCCTAGCTGTGTTTGGCAGCAGCGTAGGCATTGATTTGGAGATGGAGGCGCTGCTGTTGCGGGAGCTACCCAACACCGTCGTCAAGTTCCTGGTTAACCCCTCGCGTCAGGCGTTTAACGACCAGCTATGGCAGCCGGCAGGGTGGGACATGCTGTTTTTTGCCGGCCATAGCCAAACGCACAAAGGCACCGGGCGAATTTATATCAATGAGAATCCAACCCACAACAGCCTTACCCTTATACAGTTAGAAGAAGCGCTAAAAGCGGCGATTGAACGAGGATTACAGCTCGCTATTTTTAATTCTTGCGATGGTTTGGGCCTTGCGAAAGCTCTAGAGCAGCTCCATATTCCAACCGTGGTGGTGATGCGCGAACCTGTTCCTAACCGGGTCGCACAGGTCTTTTTCTATCAGTTTCTGCTAGCGTTTGCCCAAGAACAGCAGCCGCTTTATCTCGCTTTTCAGCAGGCGCGGCGTCAGCTACAAGGGCTAGAAGATGATTTTCCAGCAGCCTCTTGGCTACCGGTAATCTGTCAGAATCTGGCGGTAGAGCCCCTAACTTGGCAACAGTTGGGCGGCACGCTGCCTTGCCCCTATCGCGGACTATTCGCCTTTAAAGAAGAAGATGCGTTTGTGTTCTTCGGTCGCGAGCAGGTGACTGAAGCGCTACTGGTTGCCGCACAGACTCGATCATTGGTGGCAGTAGTCGGCCCCTCAGGCAGCGGGAAGTCTTCTGTTGTATTTGCGGGTCTGATTCCTCGTCTGCGACAGACAGCTGGAGCTGCTATACAGATTGTCTCTTTTCGTCCAGGAAATTCTCCAATTGAGTCGCTAGCAAAGGCTGTCGCTTCGATACAAGCAATGGGCGGCAAACTAAGAAGCAGCGAGCTAGCCAGTACCTTTCACCAAGATACTCAGGCTTTGGCAGACACACTCAAAGCCTTGAACCCTGAGCCGACCAATCGACTGATGCTCGTCGTCGATCAGTTTGAAGAGCTTTACACACTCTCGTCTCAAGCAGAGCAGCAAAGCTTCCTTGAGGCACTACTCAAAGCTACGCAAGCCGTCCCGTCCCTGACATTGGTTCTGACGTTACGCGCTGACTTTTATGGTCATGCGCTGAGCGATCGCACTTTCAGCGATCGCCTGCAAGGCGCTATTTATAACCTTGGCCCCATGAGCCGTGAAGAACTTCGCAGGGCCATTGAAGCACCTGCTGCCAGCGCCGCTGTGAGTTTGGAAGCTGGGCTGAGCAATCGGCTAATCGACGAGGTATGGAAACAAGCAGGCAGTCTACCGCTGTTAGAATTTGCGCTCACCCAGCTCTGGTCAAAGCAGAACAAAGGCATTCTGACCCATCGCGCTTACGCTGAGATTGGCGGAGTCGCGATCGCCCTCGCAAACCACGCTGAACTCGCCTATTCTCAGCTGAGTGAGGCCGATCAGCAGCGGGCCCGACAAGTGTTTATGCAGCTAGTGCACTTGAGTGAAGACCAAGAGCCCGCCCGCCGACTCGCCAGTCGTGATGAGCTAACAGCAGAGTGCTGGACAGTGGTCACGACCCTGGCCACGGCCCGCCTAGTAGTGACGAACTACACTGCCCATGAAACTGTTCATGAAACCACTGTTCATGAAACCGTAGAAATTGTGCATGAGACGCTGCTCAAAAGCTGGGGTCGCCTAGCCCAGTGGATTCAAACAGACGGCGACTTTCGCCGCTGGCAGCAGCAGCTGAGGATAGCCACCCGCCAATGGGAACAAGAGAATCGCGATGAGAACCGGCTGCTCCGCTGGCGAGCGTTAGCCGATGCTGAATACTGGTCTATCCAGCGGGCAGAAGAGTTGAGCCCTGGAGATGCTGACTTTATCAAACAGAGTTTAGCGCTGCGCGATCGCGAGGAACGCAGGCAGCAGCGACGACGGCGGCTGACGCTCTCGGGGTTGACGGGGGGACTTGCTGTCGCTCTGTTGTTAGCAGGCACCGCCTTTTATCAGTGGCGACAGTCGCACATTAGAGAAATCGAAGCGACCAGTCAGTTTTCAGAAGCGCTCTTTGCGACAAACCGTAAGCTAGAGTCTTTAGTTGAATCTATTAGAGCAAAGCGAGGGTTGCAAATGCCCATCCGGGCAGATCACTCTACGCATACGATGGTTGACTTGGCGCTGCGGCAGGCTACCTATGGCCTCGTCGAGTACAACCGACTGTCCGCACATGTAGATGGCGTCGTTGGCGTCGTCTTTAGCCCGGATGGTCAAACCATTGCAGCGATTCCCGAAGATGGGGTCATTCTGTTGTGGAATACTGACGGCACGCTGCGAACCAAGCTAACAGGGCATGAGGCGGCGGTCAATAGTGTGGCGTTTAGCCCGGATGGTCAAACCATCGCATCGGCCGCGAAGGATAAAACGATTAAGCTGTGGACGGCTGATGGCCAGCTGAAAGAGACGCTAACAGGGCACAATGCGGTGATCAATAGCATCGTCTTTAGCCCAGATGGTCAGACCATTGCGTCGGCTGCTGACGATCAAACGATCAAGCTCTGGACGCCAGACGGCCAGCTAAAAAGAACAATCAAGGCTCATGATGCTGGGGTGAGGGCAGTTTTGTTTAGTCCGGACGGCAGCGCGATCGCCTCAGCTTCTGATGATGCGACCGTTAAGCTCTGGACAATCGACGGAGAATTGAAGACGACGCTGAGCGGACATCGTGCCAGCGTCACGGGGCTGGCCTTTAGCCCGTCGGGTCAGAAGATTGCCTCAGCTTCTACAGATGAAACGGCCAGACTATGGAGCATTCAAGGTGAGTTACAGCACACCCTCACCGGGCATAGCGCGGAGGTCATGGACGTTGCGTTCAGCCCGGATGGCAACACCCTGGCGTCAGCGTCAGCCGATAAGACCATTAAGCTTTGGCGAGAGAATGGCGCATTGGTGAATACGCTGGAAGGGCATGGTGACATTATTTGGGATATTGATTTTAGCCCGGATGGTAAAACGATTGCCTCAGCGAGCTGGGATGATACGGTGCGGCTATGGCATTACGAGAATCCCTTACTGACTGTTCTCTCGGGGCATAGTGCGGGCGTTACTGGAGTGGCCTTTAGCCCGGATGCTCAGACCGTTGCTTCAGCTTCTGACGACAAAACCATCAAGCTTTGGGCGGCGGACGGCACGCTGCTAGAAACCCTAACCGGTCATCGCGGTCGGGTTTACGACGCTGTCTTTAGCCCAAACGGGCAGACGATTGCCTCGGCTTCTGATGATGGGACGGTGAAGCTTTGGGAGCGCTCAGGAAAACTGTTGAAAACGCTCACAGGCCATAGCGCTGCCGTTTGGGGCGTTACGTTCAGTCCAGATGGTCAAACCATTGCCTCTGCCTCTGATGATCGCACGATTAAGCTCTGGAACCGAGAGGGCGCATTGCTCAAAACGTTAGAGGGCCACCAGGGAACAGTATTTGAAGCTGTGTTTAGCCCGGATGGTCAGACTCTCGTTTCATTTTCTGGCGATATGACAGTCAAGCGGTGGCGGCTCGATGGCACGCTGCTCACGACCTACGAGGGGCATATAAAGTCGCTGCCGGGGGGCGACATTAGCCCAGATGGCCGGATGATTGCATCAGCTTCCAACGATAAAGCGATTAATTTTTGGCAGGTGGATGGCCAGTTGGCTCAGACGATTGAGGATCGTGATCGCGTTCAAGATGTGGCCTTTAGCCCAGATGGGCAGACCCTGGCCTCTGCCTCGATGGATCATACCGCCAAGCTCTGGCGGGCAGATGGCACCTTACTTAAGGTCTTTAAGCGGCACGGCGCTGAGGTGTGGGGCATTGACTACAGCCCAGACGGTAAGCGGGTGGCGTCAGCCTCTGCCAATGGCACCGTTATTTTATGGAATTTGGAGCAGCTATTAGCGCTAGACGAACTAAGCTATGCCTGCAATCAGATCCAAGACTATCTAAAGCATGGATCTGATGTGCAGGCGCGCGATCGCACCCTCTGCGATCCGTAGTGATCTCGGTTCAAGCGACAACAGCCTGCCTCACTGCCTGTAGCGCAGACCACAGCGCTCCTTGTATCCAGGTCGGATAGGGCGATAGATGTTCTCCTGCAAAGAACAAGCGTCCGGCAGGCTCACTCGCACCCGGAAAAAACATCTGAAGATCGTGAGGATAAGAAGACGAAAAAGCCCCTGCCGCATAAGGATACTGATCCCAAGCCATCGATGCGTAAGGCTCGTCTGACTCAACAAAATCTTTGATGTTTGGGTGGAACCGTTTGATTTTATCAACGACCAAATCACCGCGTTCCTCTTGCTTTAGCGAGCCCAATCGCCTTGCCGTAGCACCCCAGGTATAGCTGCCTAATAGAACGCCGGGGCCTTCACTCACAGCGCAGTCTTCTCCTAGATTGTCTGAAGGATAAAACGTCTGTCGGATAATTGAATCTGAGAGAGATTTTCCGCCGAAGATACCCTCGCCTTCCCAAAAGCGTTCCTTACAGTTGACCAACACCTTCGTCGCCGACTGATAGCCCAATCCCTGAATGGCATCTCTGATATGCTTGCTGCCCGAGCACCAGCTAATATCTATCCGTCGAAGCACAGAAAATGGAATAGTGCAAAGCACGTAATCAGAGCTGATTTGCTCTCGGATGCCGCCTTGATCAAAGGTAACCGTAATCTCTTTTTCGCCTTGTTCAATAGAATGTACAACTTGAGAGAAAGAAATATGATCTCGCAGCGTGGTTCCATCGTTCAGCGGTGCCGCTGCCAGCGCAGTCGGTAGTTCTTCCATGCCTCCTTCAATTTCTTCTAATCCGGAAAAAGCCTCGTCAATCTCTTCTCGAATAAATAACAGGGTAGAGCGCTGCCAGTATTCATCTAGGACGGTGGCTTTTCCCATCAGGCGTACAGCATCAGAAGTATCTGCATACTGACGCAGGGTATGCAGCAAGGACTGCCGATCTAGCGCCGCTAGCTTATCGGAAAAGGGGCCGTGGCCAAATAGCTGAGACTTTTCTGTCTCTTCTAAGTTTGATAGCACAGCCGCCATAATCTGTAGGTAGATTCCATCTAGGCCATCATCACTAGCGATCGCCTTGCGTTCTTTTTGCGATAAATGGAAGCGATCGCCCATTTCTTTCGCTGCACATTTCCCTCGCCACTGACCACCTTCAAAGTCGTGATAGGTATTGCCATTACTGCCATTGTTAAATGGGCGTAGTCTAAGGCACAAGTGCTTAACGTAGTGACGAGTGTAGTCGTGAGAGGCCGGAATCCGCATCGCGCCTAGCTCACCGATCTGTCCATTCCCAAAGCGGTGCGTCCATACTCGCCCCCCCAGCCGAGGGGAAGCCTCCATAATCTTTACCTGATGGCCGCGTTGAGCTAGTTCATAACCAGCGGCCAGACCAGCCATTCCAGCCCCTAAAATAAGGATATTTTTTCGAGGGCGACCTTTATCTTCACTGTTTATGTCCTCAAGCTGTTGTTCGATCCCTTTGGAGTGTTGCATTGATTGTTAGATCCTGATAATTAGAATAAAAGAAGTGCCGATTAGCGAACGACAGGAACAACACCTGCTTGAGGAAGAAGCTCGTTTGGGATGTCACTATCTTTGCGGCAGCGAATATCTACCAGGAAGGGCCGCTGAGAGTGACGAGTCTCTTCAAAAGCTTTGGTAAAGGCATCCGATAGCTGAGCGGGATGATCCACCCTGATACCATCTGCGCCTAGGCTGTGGGCAAAGGCAACACAGTCAATAGTCGGTATCTCAGCGGCCTCAAGCGCCTCTGGCAGCCAGTCTTCATCACGCGCCCGCAGATAGATATTGCCTAGCGCGCTGTTGTTGATCACTACAATAACCAAGGGCGCCCGATAGCGCACTGCTGTTTTTATCTCCATGCCATGCATCAACAGACTGCCATCGCCCACAATCGCAACGCAGGGCCGATCAGGACGCGCCAACTTAGCGCCAATACCGACTGATACTCCGTAGCCCATCGGCCCCGTGTTAGTCAACATCAAAAACTCATTAGGCCCATAGGACTGCCAGTGATGCGGTGAATAGTAGGAATGTGCGCCAGAGTCCACAACAAGCACAGTATTTTGGGGCGCACGACTGCGCAGCTCAACAACGACTCGCGCGGGTTCTATCGGCGCTGCGTTGCTTTCTCTCTGATCGATATTGTCGAAGTATGGGGTTTTTCGAATATCCTCAATCCAGTCTTTACGTGCCGCCTGACTAGAGTGTAGAGATTCTCCAAATAGCGCTTCGTTAACCCGTATCCAATATAAAAATTCTTTTACATCGCCTACGATCAGCGTCTCGTCGTAATCCTTTCCAGACCGCGCGTTCGGATTGATGTCGATTCGAACAAGAGCATCCCCAGCAGGAAAGTCTTTGTGCCAGCCGTATGTGTTCGTTTGATTGAGGGTGCCCCCTAAAACAATCAGTAATTCAGCTTTGGGGATGTGATCAGATCCTAAAACAACTTTGTTTGCTTGCAGTGTGCCGCTCAGCCCAAAGTAGCCAAATGACATCGGTGACTCAGCCGTATCTTCTGAAAGAACGCCTTTTGCCCTCAGCGTAGTGACGACTGGAATGCTGAACTTTTCTGCGAATGCTTGAAGCTCTGTATGGGCTTGCGATCGCACACATCCATTCCCTGCTAAGATGGCAATTCTCGTTTTACCCTTCAGAAAATCTGGAATCTGTTGAACAGCATTTGTATCGAGCGATCTAATCGGCTCGCTTGGGTGCTGAGGTTTATAGTCAGCAATTGGCTGTTTCTCAGGCGGCTCTCCAGTCAGCACTTTATTGGGAATAGACAAGAAAGCAGGTCTATTCTCAACCGGACCCATCGTGCGTATTGCCTCTTGCAAAAATTCTTTGATCTGGCTGTAATCGACCTGGCCGTCGCCGCCCTCGTCGCTGAGGTTCAAGATAGGGGTGGGGACACGCTGCGCCCAGGCTGTCATCGGGCGCATAATCTCCAGATCGTCTACGCCTGTGGCCGTTGAGTCTTGAAAGACGCCATTTCCCATGTCTTGAGCGGAGGAGCCGCTGCTGAGCACCAACACGGGCGATCGATCTGCATAGGCAGCGGCGATCGCTGTCGCCATATTCGTCACCCCAGGGCCGCCGAGACCTACACAAACCCCTATACTTTGGGTCGCTCTAGCATAGCCATCTGCCATGTAGGCAGCCCCCCCTTCATGGGCAGCGACAACCATATTCACCTCAGCTCTCGGCGCAGCTTCGATAAAAGGCTCAATCTTAGAACCAGGCACCAAGAAGATAGTTTCAATGCCCTCTGACTTAAGAGCCTTCAGAACATATAGTGCTACGTCGTTTTTAGCCATATTTTTCGGCATTAGGAGTGAACCTCTAGTAATGAAGAGCGTGTGCGTAAGAATTCCCCCGATAGGTCAGCGTCACTTGCTGAGTCTGTCGCTGTTGATTAGGAGGCTTGTAGGTCACTTTGTAGGGCGTACCACGATACACACAGGGAAATTCCAGCGTGCGTGTTGTCATAGCAGCTGAGCGCTTTTGATAGCGACGACCGCGATAAGTTAATTGCATAAGATCAGGTTCCTTTTCTGTTGAAATCATGAATAATGAACCGAATTCGATAGTTTCAAGATATTTTTCAAGCGATTTGAAAACATCCTGTAAATGTCACTTCTGAGTCATGACATTTGTCATGAATGAGTCATGCGCTGCCACTGCTGATTCATCTCATCCTCGCAGCCGCCATTTCTTCAGAGACTGTGGTCTTTGAGTTGAGCACCGTTGCGTCCGGCCCAACGCGACATTCTAGCTGTCTCATACGATGCTCTAACGATGCTATCCGCGCCAATAGAGCATGAACTGAGGGAGAAATGGCTCTTTCCTTTTGCTGGCAACTCACATCCGCTCTATTGAGAGAGGTCGTATCAGGCTTAGAAACAGATTCGGCGACTTCTCCAGGAGAGAGGCCCAGCACCTGAGAGAATGCGATAAAGCTGCGATCGCGAATAGGCGTCCGCTGCAAAAAACGCTCCCAGGTTTGCAAACTACAGCCATAGGCATAAGGCCCGTCCACCTGCCAGTTACCTTCCGGATCTAGCCGCTCACTCGCTGCAACCAGCCATCTGTCATCGCGCACCGGCCATTCCTTTTCAGCGATGGCTTGCTTAACTCGGATCAGTCCTTTCAAAGAAGCTCTCATAGAAGGCATAGGCATCATCTAGCTCACTGCTTATTAATAGGTGAGAACACTTCCGACCTATGCAGCTATCCGCCTTTGATGCATACTTTCCCCTTATTTACGACCCTCAGTTTTTCATCAGAAATAGCGCGGTCTAAAACTGAAGGTTACAAAAAATTAAAAAATCGACTATAAGTAAGCTGACAAAGCTTAGCTATAAGTTATGAAAACAACGGTGACCGGCATGTTACGCCCCCTTTTTACACAACTGCCTCTACCACAACCCGCCCTCTTTAAACTCTCTTACGCCCTCGCGATAGGAATCGTTCTCACCCCTATTCGCGCACACGCGGCACCCGATACTACAGTCGAAAGACCCTACGAGAACTTCAGCAGCTATAGTACACCCAACCCTGTTAACGGTGACGTAACAGATATCTATTTCCCTACGTTAGACAACAAGGTCGCTGCAGATGATTTGCCTATCGTTTTGCTGCTTCAAGGCGCGTTGGTTGATAAAGGTTTTTACTCAGACTATGCCAGCCAAGTGGCTCGCTACGGATTTGCGGTAGCGGTGCCCAACCATTTTCAAACAGTGCCAGGAGCTGGCGACGTTTTAGCGTCTGAGATTTCACAAGTTCAAACTGTTGTCGATCACTTTGTTGTTGAGTCAAACGATTCTGATTCGCCGCTGAGTGGAAAGGTCGATACGGAGAAACTTGGCCTGTTGGGCCATTCTTTCGGCGGGGCTGTAGGGCTTTCTGTTATCGGTGAAGTTTGCCTGCCAGGTTTTTGCATAGAACCGTTTGAGCGCCCTGAAGCGCTGATGGGGGGAGCCTTCTTTGGCGCTAATCTTCGCGATCAAAATGATGTTTTTCCGGCGATTGAAAATGAAGGCATTGGGATTTCTCTGATTCAAGGCGAGCAAGATGGAAGAGCCCTGCCGACTAATGCTGAGCGTACCTTTGAGCAGATTCAAACACCACCCAAGGCGTTAGTTACCCTCAATGGGGTTAATCACTTTGGCATTACCGATGTAAATGTGCCAGAAGGAGCCGTTCCGGATCCTAGCTCACAGTCACTTTCTCAAGAGATGTCCACTGAGACAATTGCTAGATGGAGTGGTTTGTTCTTACGGGGCACGGTGCTTGAGGATCAGGCTGCACTGGACTATGTGTTTGATGCAGGCGAAGGTTTAGATCCAACTGTCACCAATGTAGAGAAACAACAGGTAGAAAGGCAACAGGCAACATCAATTCCTGAGCCGTTTTCTTTGATAGGTGTGACGGGTGGACTATTCGCCCTTGTTCTTCTAAAGCGGCAGAAGCCTTAGCCTGTAGAGTTTTGCTCAGTTTTATGTATAGTCCAAGCATCTTTTCAATAAAAACGATTACTAACATACCTATATTTGTACAGATGTTAAAAAACAACCGGATGAAACTCTCAGCCCGCGCTGGCTCTCTGTTCATAAGCGGTTCGACCTCTGCTCTGCTATTGGGGACTGTAGCGGCTTGGAGTGCGATCGCCCCACCGTCCAAAGCCGTCTCCTTCATCACCGACCGGGCCGACCTCAACGCCACCGATCAAGTCAACTGGTCAACCCTCGGCCCCATATTTGATCCCTTGGGTCCACCCGATCCAGCGGTCTTTCTACCCGGCTCTTTTACGGCTACATCTCAGGTGGGTAAACCGCTGCAAGTAGACATTCCGAAGGCGACCGTGCCAGGCGTACTGCCTCCCTTCGTTTTTCAAACGACACCGGAACCCGGTATTGCCACCAATTTTGGCAACGGCGATTTTATTTTATTCACTGGCCTCATTCCGGGTCCGCCGCCTGCAGTTGGTAACCCAGGTCCTATTACGCTGTCCTTCGACGAACCCATTTTTGGGGCAGGTGCTCAGCTGGCTGTTGATGATATTTTTAGCTTCACTGGGACCATTTCCGCATTCGATAGCGACGATCAGCTCCTGGGCAGTTTTTCGGCCCCTGGCACCTTCTGGCCTATGGCCCAGTTTCTCTAGAATCGATGCCATAGGCCATCACCTATTACAATTTCGTGTCAGATCTATTCGCTGGGTTTCACGGCCTAGTGGTGACCGGGACGTTGAGGGATTCGTTGGTGGTGCTGGTCGGCCTGCTGGAGCAGCGGACGGGGCTCAGACCGCGTGAGCTGATGACGGATACCGCTGGCTATAGCGATATTGTCTTTGGTCTTTTCTGGTTACTAGGCTATCAGTTCAGTCCGCGCTTAGCTGACACAGGCGAGGCCCGATTCTGGCGACTTGACCCGAAGGCTGACTATGGTGTTCTCGATGGCATCGCTCGCCAAAAGGTGAAGGTGCATCTGATTGAAAACCTGTGGGATGACATGCTGCGGGTGGCGGGGTCACTAAAGCTAGGCAAGGTCAGTGCCCTTGAAATTATGCGGGTGCTGCAAAAGGGCGGCAAGCCTTCTACTTTGGGGAAGGCCATTGGTGAGCTGGGTCGGGTGGCGAAGACGCTGTATCTGCTGAACTACATCGATGATGAAGCCTATCGGCGGCGAATTCTGACTCAGCTCAATAGAGGGGAAGGGCGACACAGCTTAGCTAGAGCCGTGTGCCATGGCAATAAGGGGGAGATTCGACAGCGCTATCGAGAGGGCCAGGAAGACCAGCTCAATGCACTGGGTTTGGTCACTAATGCGGTCATCCTCTGGAATACCTTGTACATGGATAGAGCGCTTGATCACCTGCGAGCACAAGGGCTAAAGATTGATCCTGATGACATTGCTCGGTTGTCGCCTTTAGGCCATATCCACATCAGAGCTAATTTATAAACGAAACCTTAAGCAGCCAATCGGCGTGTCATTCATCTGATGAGTGAGCCATAAATCATACCCTCGCTCATCTCTGAATATAGCTCGTAGTCTTTACTCAATCGTCGGAACCGATTGAGCCAACCAAAAGTCCTCTCAACTATCTACCGCTTAGGCAAAATCTCAAACCCGCTAGATTTTCTCTCAATCACATCTACCTTTACCGACTCACCACAGACTTGTTTCACTGCCCTAGCGAAGTTCTTGCCTGAGTAGCCTTGGTCGACCCAAACAATTTCTAATTTGGAAAGAGCTGCGGCTGATTCATCCAGTACAACGACCGCCCCTAATCTCTCTGACATATTGGCTTCGGTAACCAGTACACCAATCAAGAAACCTTGCGAATCAACTACGATATGGCGCTTACGGCCTTTAACCTTTTTGCCACCATCGTAGCCGTACACATCCCCCTTTCTTGGTGCGCGTTCCCTAGTGCCGCAAAGCGACGCGGGGTCGCATCCGCTTTTTCGGTGGTCTTCACAGATTGAGAATCTGCAATCGCCACCGTTGAGTCTTCGTCGCGCCCTAGTTCTGTTCGTAGTTGACGCCGCAACTTGTCGTGAATATCTTGCCAGATACCTTTGCGCTGCCATTTGCGGAAGTAGTTGTACACCGTCGAATATGGTGGCAAATCGTGAGGCAGCATTTCCCACTGATAGCCTGTACGCTGGACATAAAACATCCCGTTGAGGATTTCTCGTAAGTCTACGGTTCTAGGATGACCGAAGCTTTTGGGGGTTGGCAGCAGCGGTTTTATCACTGCCCATTCGGCATCACTCAGGTCGCTAACGTAGGGCGTACGTTTAGGGTTTTCAATTTTAGGCGGGCGGCTCATTGAGAAAGGCGGAAGTACTCGTCTCTTCTAGCTTACAGGGAATTTCCCTAGTCCAGCCTCTTCCCTTTAGATTATCTTTATAAATCAGCTCTCAATATGCTGGGGCGCTATTACTTCGAGCTGGCTGAGTCGCTCAAAGCAGGTGGGTTTAGACCGCTGCGCAACCCCAATGATCCTAATGAGCCGTTTTACTAAGGCTGAAATCTCCCTGCAATGAGGGTTTCAGCCTTAGCGTACGTTTCTGTTCCGTGTCGGGTAAAGGAGGTCATGTCGCCATGCCTCCCTCCCCTCAGAATGGCTCGTGATGGTTTCCGCTCAAGCCGCTCAAGCCTTCTGCAACTCAACTAGATTCCCGCCAGCATGGATGTGCTGGTGACATGCTCGATGAAGATGAATGAGGTTGTCAGCCCCATCCGTTCCGCCATCTTTGATGCATATCCGATGATGGATATGGAGCGGCTCGCCGTTGAATAACAGGTCACCACATACGGGGCATCGCCACCTCTGGGCTAAAGCGACCTGATGGTACTTAGACCCTTTGGCCCAATACGTTTTACCGTATCGAGTTTGGCGATACTGCCAGTAATCATGGAGCGAAGGGTCATCTGGAGAGGCGGTTCCTTTGACTTTGATATGACGCTGGATAGGCATGTCTGCCACCTTCATCAAGGTCAATGTCCTAGTTTCTCCTCGGCGATTTTCAGCCGTTGCGAAGAAAGTCCAGTGTCGTCCCTGGTGGAACTTAAAGTACTTCCTCGCAACCCAGTTGCCTCCTTTATTCGGATGTCGTTTGCGACACCATCTCCAGATTGCTTTCCAGAGTTGGTCATCGACATAACTGAACACCCGTTTGCTGACCCCATGACGGTAGTAGTTTCCCCATCCCCGTAATCGTGGATTGAGGTATTTGATGATGGACTCAGTTTTGGCTTGAGCGTTGGCTTTGAGCCAATCTCGAATGCCTTGGATAAAAGCTTTCACTTTCTCCTTCTGCGGAACGCAGAGGCATTTGCCCCCTAAATGCCGGATAGTGAATCCCAGAAAGTGACAGCCCTGTTGGACATTCACGACCTGGGTTTTATCCGGGTTGAGGTTGAGTCCTCTTTCCCCCAGCCATTGTTCTAAAACGGGGATGATAGCTTCGATGTCTGCCTTGCACTTGGCGGTGACTAGAAAATCGTCAGCATAGCGGCAGTAGCCGTAAGTCGGTGATTTCTGTCGGTAGGTTTTTTGCCGTTTGGCTGTCGGTGACGGTTGTTTAACCCTGATACAGACGTAGCCTGAGAGCATAGCCCCTAAATCGTTAAGTACAATATTCAATAACAAGGGTGAGAGACTCCCACCTTGGGGCGCTCCCTGTGTCGTTGAATGAAACATCTCGGCCTCAACATAGCCTGCTTTGAGCCATTGCTTGATCAAGCCTCGACCGGGTACAAGACCAATCGCATCAAGGATGAACTGATGGCTCAGGTTGTCAAATGCGCCTTGGAGGTCGGCGTCGAGAATCCAGGTATCACCGCCCTTGCGCAGTCTAGAAAAGCACTGTTCAATGGCATCGTGACACCCGCGCCCTGGTCTGAACCCATAGGCATGGGCTTCCAGTCGGGCTTCCCAGCTCGGCTCCAGCGCATTCTTGACCATTGTCTGAGCGACACGGTCAGTGATACAAGGCACGATTAGATCGAACTGCACAGTACCCTAACCAGGATTTGGGATCTGTCACCATTAGCCATCCATTTCACCCTTACTCGGGACAAAGCTTTGAAGTTCTGAAGACCCGTAGCGTCTCAGGGCGAGAGACGGTTTTAGTCAAAGGCGGCATCAGTGGGACATTTGCGATTCCCGTATCTTGGACTGACTGGGTGCGGCCAATGGGCTATCAGTCGGAGTTTCGCCTTGCGCCAGATTCGTTTCAGGAGCTGTTGTCAGCCTTGAAACTACTTGAAAAAGACTTTCAACAACATTGAACATTTCCGAAGAGCCCGATATGAAGGAGGCTAGACCCGTTCAGTCGAACGTGGCTCTAAGCAAAACAGTTAAAAAGGGAGAGTGACAATGATGGATAGAGGACCCCTGAGCGGGATACGTGCGAAAACGTTCACCTCGGCTTGAAATGACCGTATATCAATGGTTTTTGGGTGTACTACTCAACAGCCTCCAGCGACGAGAAATGCATAGGCCAAGCCATGATCTCCTCGAAAGGCAGGGGTTTGGTCAACATATCGAGGATGTAATCGCCGTAGCGCTTGATTTTGCTGGTGAGGTAAGGACTGAGGCCAGCAAGCAGTTCTGTCGTCACCGGGAAGCCTTGATCGCGGACAGCTTGGATCGCTTGTGAGAGATCGATAGTGTTTTGCAAAATGATGGCATTGGCGACCAAATCGAGATAGTGCATCCGCTTTTCCTGCTCCAGCGGATCGTTGTCGGTGATCAGCCCCGCCTTGGCAAAGAACACCCAGTCAGAAAACTGATGATACTGCTC
>JBAUIB010000144.1:0-6103 GCA_049680585.1 Phormidesmis sp. | reverse complement strand
AGCCCATTGTGAATCGTCTGAAAAAACTGTGCGCCTGCTTCCTGCATCTGCAAAGTGTTTCGATACAGCTCCTTGAGCGCGTTGCTTTGCGACCAAGAGCTGAGATAGCGGTAGCGATAGAGATAGGCGTTGGTCAGCCCTGAGCGGATAGTCGCGGCGTTATCTAGCTGCGATCGCCGCTGGGCTACTAGCTGCTCAGCACTCATGGCTGGTGCGTCATCTACCTGATTGGCCTGTAGCAGCTCAAAGGCTTTGGCCTGTGGCTGAGCCTGCACGCCGACAAAGAGCATGCTGCACAAAGCAATCGTTATCCCTGTAATCGCCCAGCTCTGCTGCTCGCTATGCTGCTTGCCAAAGGCGCTGCGGATTCTCGCCCAGGCCCGAACGTAAAAGTTAGAGAAGACATACGGCATGGAGACAAATACCAAAACGCTGCCACCGCCTACGATGAAAACCAAAGCGCTGAGCAGGATACTTCCTAAATTTGAGATGGGATTGCGAAAAAAGTCTTCCAGCACCCACCCAGCGTTGGCAAGCCAGCCGAATTTGAAGAATCCAATGATGAAACCAAACACCCCGGCGACCAATACCGGCAGGCTGTAGAGCAACAGCAGTGCACCAATGTAAAGGCCCACCAGCAAAATAAAACTGTGGCCGATCATTTGCACCCAAGCCAAACGCGGACGGTAGGCCGAGTAACCTGACAGCAGCTCGATACCAAACATCGCGATTGAGAGCAAGGCGATCGCCAACGTAAAGCCACTAGCCAGCGTCAGCTCACGAAGCAGAAACAGCCGTAGCAAGCACAGTGTAAATAGTGGGGCTTCTACACCGTAGAACAGCCGCATCAGCAAAATCGGATATTTACGTAGCCTTACCAAGCCCAGCACAGTAGAGACCAACGGCACTATGAGCAAAGCTATAAAGCTGATGGTAAAGGTCAGCTCGATCTCACCGCTGCGAGCTGCCTGCCACAGGTCAAACCCAGCCTCAGGTAACAACCAGAGATACATCAAGCCAATAAAGGTGAAATTCCAAACCCAGAACACCAGGTGAGAAATAATGTGAAGCAGGTTTTTCATAGCGGTGACGATGAATGCAGCAAGGCTAAGGCAGTCTGGTTGATGACAACAAGGGGCACTCTCTAATTTCCAGATATTCTCTGTGGTGGATGTCGGTAAATTGCATAGCTAAACACTTCCTTTAAACGATTGCTCTAATACGATGAATCTATTCACGGCAAGTAGCGATCTCTACTCGTTAGCGGTGAACAATAGGCAAGGTGCTGATCCAAAATCGAGACCAGTGCTTGGCATCCCTCTATCAGAGTGTTCGATCTCATGGCAAACGGCGTATATATTCTGGCTAATGACGTTGTCTTCGATCAGCTGATTGCACTGATTAACAGCCTTGAGCGAAATGTGGGTAAAGATCTGCCCATTTGCGTGGTGCCCTACGATGACAACACTGAGCGCTCTAGATCCGCTACCCAGCGCTACCCTCAGGTGCAGTGGTTTGACAATGAGGCTATCCTCGCCAAGTGGGAAAACTTTGCCACTGAAATCTGGAAGGCGCACCCGACGGCCTTTGATGCGTGGGCTGCGCGAGGCGTCAGTGGCGTCAATCGCATGGGCATGCACCGCCGCTTCTGCTGCTTTGACGGGCCATTTGAGAAGTTTATCTATTTAGATGCTGATATCTTGGCGATGAACTCGTTTGATCTGTTTTTCGACAGCTTGGATGAGTCCGACTTTGTCACTTACGATTTTCAATACAAAGATCTCAGCCACGTTTTTGATGTCAATGCGCCTAAGCTAACGGATGTTTTTGAGCGCGATCGCCTAGAGTCAGAAATTTTTTGCGCTGGACTGTTCGCGTCTAAAAAAGGCGTTTTTACCGATGAAATGCTGGCTGATCTGCTGAACCATCTGCAAGCTGGAGATGCGGAAATCCTCTACTTTAACGGTCCAGATCAGGCGATTTTGAACTATATGGTACTGAAATCGCAAATCAAGGCAATGAACCTCTCTAGGACGCTTCCAGCGGAAAAACGCACGGGCTGCTGCGTCACCTCTCCTCACTTTGAAGAGCGCGACCATGTGATGTTTGACCATCAAGTGCAGCTGATTTATCTGCACTATATCGGCGTCGGCTCACAGTTTTTCAGGCGCGTCTGCGCAGGCGAAAATATTACCTTCCCCTATCGCGATCTGTTTCTCTACTATCGCTACTTGCACGACACCGAGTGTCCTCAGCTCGTCGGAAAATCTGTGGACTACATGCAGCCAGCGCTCAACAAGCGCCAGCGCTTTACTCGCAAAGTGAAGCAGCTCTTAACCATCTCCTCCTGACCATCTCCTTCTAATTATTTCCTCCTGACCGTCTCCTGACCCATCCAGCCCATCACCGAACAGACATAGAGCTACCAGGGCAAACGACTACCGTCCCATGAGAAAAACTCGCCGCTGTCTTCTAGCGTCACGCCTGATAGCACCGTAATCAGCTGAGAGACGGTTCGCTCTGTAGAAAAAAGTTTCTCCGGTGGGACGCCTCGCTGGAAGGGTTTGGAAAGCTGGGTGTCGGTGGTGCCGGGATGCAGCATCACCAGAACCGTATGGGGACTGCGGCGACGGTATTCTATGGCCGCTGTTTTTAAGAACATGTTGAGCGCGGCTTTTGAGGCGCGGTAGCCGTACCATCCGCCTAAGCGGTTATCGCCGATGCTGCCGACTTTGGCTGAAATGGTGGCAAACAAGCTCGGCGATTTGTGCTTGAGCAGGGGCATAAGGTGCTTTGCTAGCAGCACTGGGCCGATGCTATTGACCTGAAAATAGTTGAGCAGATGATCGGCATTCAGCTGACGCAGTGCTTTTTCCGGCTGCTGTTGGTTATTGTGCAGCAGGCCCACGCAGTTGATCACGATGTGCAGCGCTGAAGCTGTTGTCTGAATAGTCTCTATGCCGCTGGCGATGGTGGCTTCCTCACTCACATCCATCGCCACGCAGTGCAGCCGCTCTGGATGCTGAGCAGCGAGGGCAAATAGCTCAGTGGCAGTTTCCTTTGAGCGGTAGGTCGCAAATAAATAAGAGATTTGGCTTACATTCAGTAGTTGCTTAACAAATTCTAGGCCAATGCCCTGCGTGGCTCCGACGACAAGTGCATTGACGCTACTCGTTGCCGAGATGACAGAAGAAAACGAAGGCATGGCAGTGAAGAAAGGAGGGCTGCCCCTGAGCCTAGCATCAGAGCCTAGCATTGGAGGCTATATTTTTCTTTTTTGCTGGGTTAACGAGGCAGCCTTTCTCTTTGCTGCTGTTAACGACTCGGCGCTTGGGCTAAGAGTGCTGGCGTCAGGGATGGGAAGTGAGGGTCTGGAGAGGTTAGCGGTGGGTGGGTGTGCTTCGTACTGATAGCGAACGCCTAGGTGAAGGGCCATTTTCTCGTAAATCTGCTCAGCTCGGATAGGCTTGCTGACAAAGTCATCGCAGCCACTGTCAAGGGCGGCTGTTTTTTCTTCTTCCAAGGCGCTGGCAGTGATGGCAATCAGGCGGGTGTGCCCTTTGGCATCTAAGATTTTGATGTGCCGAGTGGCATCGTGTCCATTCATGATGGGCATGTGCATATCCATCAAAATGAGATCCGGTTTCCAGGCATGCCATTGGTTGATGGCCTCTCTGCCATTGCTGGATTCTCGCACCTCAAAGCCTACGGTGCTTAGTAAGTGAGTGAGTAGCTTACGATTGAGTAAGATATCATCGGCTACTAAAATTTTATAGTTGGGTTGGCCGGGGGCGAGGCCAACTATACGCCCTTTGGAAACTTGGTGCATAGCTGGTTTATCTTCGATAGGCAGTGGGCTGGTGCTGAACGTAAAGGTAGTGCCTTTACCTACGGCAGACTCTACAGTGAGTTCGCCGCCTAAAAGCTGAACATACCGATGGGAAATAGTGAGCCCTAGTCCGGTTCCCTCACAGGCTGCGAGCCCGGATGTGGTTTGAACAAAGGCATCGAATAGCTGCGTCTGCTCAGCTTTGGAAATTCCAAGGCCGGTATCTGAGACGATGAAGGTAATTGTCTTAGGCGTGGTGATCGCTTTTCTGGCTGTGAGCGTGACCGATCCGGTGTGGGTGAACTTAACAGCGTTGCTGAGCAGATTGATTAAAATTTGCTTGAGTTTGAGGCGATCGCTCAAAACAAACTGTGGCAAATCAGGCGATCGCTCTACCCTCAGTTCTAAACCTTTTGCACTCGCGGCACTGCGGAGCATGTGCTGAAGCTCATCCAATAGACAATAGAGATCAAACTTGCTGGGCGTGAGGGTGACGTGCCCAGCCTCTATTTTCGACATATCGAGTACGTCATTGATCAGGGCTAGCAGATGCTCGCCGCTGCTGCAAATAACGTCTATATTCTCTTTTTGCGCCTCGCTGGGATCAGACTCTCTTAAGACTTGAGAAAAGCCTAAAATAGCGTTGAGCGGTGATCTCAGCTCATGGCTCATGTTCGCTAAAAACCTACTTTTTGCCTTGCTCGCTGCTTCAGCTGCTGCTGTTGCCTGAGACAGCTTTTGAATAGTCTGTTTGCGTTCTGTAATATCTACAATTACACCCAGAGAATTACTTGTAGTGTCATTTTCGCCTTTGCATTTTGCGATGCCTGAGAGCAGAACATCCATGCGATCACCATTTTTCCTCACAAACTGGCAGGGCTGCTCTTGATAAAATTCACTGTTTTTCAGCTTTGAGACGATGTTGTCAATTTTCTGTTTATCTTCTTCTGCGATAAATGTAGTCAATGGTTGGCCGATGACTTCTTGCTGCTGATAGCCTAAGCTTTTCAGCCAGTGGTCGCTGACGCTAACAATACGCCCTTGCGGGGTGAGCGAATGGAGCATTGCAGGCGTTTTTTCGTAAAGATGGCGATAGCGCGATTCGCTTTCTTGCAATGTTTTGAACGTTTCTAAGTAGTGCGAGATATCAACCAGAGTGCCGACGTAGTGGGTGACGAGGCCCTCGCTGTTTTTCAGCGGAGAGAGGGTAATTTCGGCCCAGAAAGCTCTGCCAGTTTTATGATGGCTGTGCAACAGCGCTTTACCGTAAGTACCAGCGGCAACGATCTGCCGAATCGCATCTAGAGTGATCTGTTGATTTTCACTTCCCTTGAGCAACAGATAATTGTGCCCGATGACTTCCTCTGCGCTGTAGCCGGTAAGCAACTCAAAACCAGGGCTCGCGTAGATAATAGGTAAATCTTGCTGGGCATCGCAGATAATCAAACAATTGGCAGAATGGGCGATCGCCTCTCGAAACAAAGGCAGTGGCAGCGCTGATGCCGAGTGCGCCTTCTGGGGCTGGCCGCGCAGGTAAGAAAGTAGATATCTAAGTAGCCGATAGGCACCGTAAGGAATGGTAACAGCTCCCCAGCTAGCCAGTGCGATCGCTAAATAAGGATGACCTCCTAATACGGCAACACCCATGCTTTGGTTTCCCTCACAGCAATTTTTTTAGGTAGAACTCTATTTAGATCTACCCAAATATCTCCCTAAAACTGCCGTTACTTAGAACAGTGAAATCAGTCGGTAGGTGGCACGATTAAATCGACTAGGGTCGTGACAATGCGATCGCTCTCCAGCGGCATAAACTCTGAGCCACCGAGCACACGCTGCAAAATCACAAAATAGATCAGCGTTCCCGCAAACGTGCGAGCCGTCGCCTCTGGATCGGCTAACTCCAGCTCTCCACGAGAAGATAGGTAGCGCGTCAGACCATCTAGCAAAGGCTTAGCCACATTCTTTACGTAGGGCTTAGCCAACTCTGGAAAGCGCCCCGACTCGCCCACAATCAGCCGCATAAATTCACAATACTGCGGATCGCGAGCTGTCTCATCTAAGATCCTTTCGGCAAGTTCACTCAAGACGATTCGCGGCTCTCCTTGCAGCGAGTTTTCATCACGCGGATCAAACACCGTGCGAAACTTTTCTTCCGCTAGTTCCTGTACGAGCGCCGCAAACAGCCCAGCTTTATCTTGAAAATGGCTGTACACCGTTGCTTTTGAAACGCCAGCTGTAGCGGCAACCCGGTCCATGCTAGTCGCCGCATAGCCG
>JBAUIB010000143.1:0-1551 GCA_049680585.1 Phormidesmis sp. | reverse complement strand
CTCTAGCCGAGGTAACCGAGCTAAAGGCGGGAGCATGTAGTGAATGTCTGCTTCGCAAGGGCCAGCGACATTGAACCATTTGGGCATGGGAAAACCGTGAGCAGGTGTTCCTCCTTATCTTAGGAGCAGATGTCAGCGAGATGTCGTCAGATCTGCGCGCACAATCTTGTTCATATAGGTTTCTCCCCAAGCTCGCAAACTGGAGATGACGGGTTCGAGCGATCGCCCATACGCCGTCAGCGAATACTCCACCTTCGGCGGTACCTGTTTGTAAACCTCACGGTGAACAATCCCCGCTTCTTCTAGCTCTCTCAAACTCAGCGTCAACATTCGCCGCGTAATCCCCGTCATCAGCCGCTGTAGCTCACCAAACCGCTGCGTATCTTGCAGCAAATGGTACAAAATAACCCCCTTCCACTTGCCGCCAATCACATCCAGCGTCGCTTCTACCGAACAACCATACTCCGAAGCACTCTTCATGGTGGCTCCTTTAGTTACATTTTTGTACCTACGTTACAGAAATGTGCGTACTTGTCTTTTTCTACCCTAGCATTCCATACTCTACTCAAGCCATTCATTCTCAGCAAATAAACCAGGAAAATGACATGAAAGCAATGCTCATCAATGAGTTTGGAGATAGCTCTGTTTTTGTCCAATCCGATGTCCCTAAGCCATCCGTGAAGAAAGGATACGTGCTCATTCGCGTGGAAGCCTCCAGTGTGAATCCGGTAGATTATAAAATCAGACGCCACGGCCTACCGTTCGCACCCGATTTGCCCGCTGTGCTGCATGGGGATGTTGCTGGCGTAGTCGAAGCGGTGGGTGAAGGCGTTGAGAATTTTCAGCCGGGGGATGCGGTTTATGGCTGCGCGGGTGGTGTAAAGGGTCAGGGCGGGGCACTGGCAGACTACATGCTGGCAGATGCTCGACTCATTGCGAAAAAGCCTGAAAGCCTGGACTTCATGGCAGCAGCGGCCCTACCTTTGGTGACCATCACGGCCTGGGAAGGGCTGATTGATAAGGCAAATATTCAACCAGGGCAGCGCATTCTGGTGCATGGAGGGACAGGCGGTGTGGGCCATATCGCGCTTCAGTTTGCCAAATGGCGCGGCGCACAGGTGACCGCAACGGCCTCAACGTCTGAAAAGCTTCAGATCGCTAAAGAGCTGGGTGCGGATGAACTCGTGAACTACCGCGAAGAAACCGTTGCCGACTACGTAAACCGGCTCACGAATGGAGAAGGCTTCGACGTTGTGTTTGACAGCACCGGAGGCAGCAATCTACCCAACTCTTTTGAAGCTGCAAAGCTTAACGGTAGCGTCGTGACGCCTTCTTCTAGCAAAACCTACGATCTCTCCGTCATGCACGCCAAAGGTCTCTCACTGCACGTCGTATTCATGCTCCTACCGATGCTAAAAAACGTGGGCAGAGAACGTCATGGCGATATTTTACGCGAGGTTGCCAGCCTGGTAGATGCAGGACATCTCAAGCCTTTGATCGATAAAGAACACTTTACTTTTTCGCAAGTGGCCCAGGCGCACGACCGCTTAG
>JBAUIB010000142.1:0-3927 GCA_049680585.1 Phormidesmis sp. | reverse complement strand
TGCGGAACAGCAAGATCAAAACCGTCAGCGCTACTGTCAGCACATCAAAGCTGGCAATTTCACTTTCTGAAATTCGCTGTTCTAACGTCTCTGCTGAAACCTCTTCAGAAGTCTCTTCCAAGCTCTCAGCCTCAGCCAACTGCCGGTTCTGATAGGTCAAATTCACCGTTGTGCCAACAGTTCCGAAGTAAGTCGCCACGACCGGCCAAAGCCCCCATCCACCAACTAGGCCCAGTAAAGAACTGCTCGTCCAACCCCAGTGCAGCCAGCTCAGCCCAATCACATTCAGCCGATTAGAGCGATCTGCCAGCAGTGTAAACGGTAGCGCGCTGAGAACAACAGCCGCCAGTCCGCCTGCTCCTTTACCCAAAGCGCTGTTCAAAACACCCAGCGCATCCATCATCCAAAAGTTCACAGGAATTAGCAGCAGTGTCGTCAGCACCAGCATCCTGGCGGTTGTCTGGAGCTGTTCTTGTCGCTTTGCCCACAGGCTCGCCCCCCAAAAAGCCAGTGTGTAGGCAAATAAAATGGCATACTGCCCTACGGCTGAAAATGATTGCCACTGACTCGCCGCCAGCACTCCCGAAGAAACAACAACTAAAAAGACACCTAAGAACAGCAGCCAAATGACGCTAATCTCATCGAGCAGCGATCGCATGGCTTGAGATAACCAGCTCGCCTCGCGTGTGGCCGATTCAGAAGCGGATTCGACGGCTGATGGAATCGTCGATTCATCGGTCGATTCAATGGCAGCCACCTCAGACGTTTGCGCAACTGGCAGCGGTTCGCTGAGCTGAGCTGCGAGTTCACGCACTTGTTCATCTGACAGTAGCCCCAGCGACAGCCAACTATCGAACCCCGCTAGCAGATGTAGACGCATCTGCTCAGATGTCAAATTTAGCCGAATGTTAACTCGCATAGCCCGTTCCTTATCTGCCAGTCAGCATACGTGCATTCTGTCGTTAGTCCACTCTTTCAAGGCCAGATGTCAGAATGGCTCAACAGAGTATGGGACAAATTTCACGTATTATCAACTTTCGTGAGCGGTCGCACTTCCCATAAAAAAGTACTCGAATGGGTAATACCCAAGCAAAATCTGCCCCTATACACTGACGAAGTGTAGAAAAACAGTTTTGACAGACTTTTCCTAACAACTGTTTACCTTCAGTGCGCTACAAACCCATCCTCAATCTTTTGGAAGGAGATTTTATGTCTCAAGAAGTTCTGTTGTACACAGCCAATGTGCAGGCCGCAGCGCGAGAAATCGCTGAGTTAGGAGGCCGAATTACCCAGCAGTTTACTGATGCGGTGATCGTTGCCAGCTTCCCTGATATGGTTGAGACGGAAGGGTTACAAAATGCCTCAACCCATCGCCCCGACTCCCTTGACACGGTTTCTCAGCTGGCCGCCGATGCTTGGAATAATAGCCAGGTGCGATCAAGAGGCATAGAAGAATCTCCCAGCCCGGAAGAAGGATTAAGCTGGGATACGCCAGGGTATACGCCGCCGCAGTATATCCATACGGATCTCGACCATCTCGACCACCCGGAAATTAGTCAATCGCCTACCGCCGTTGAAGAACGTCCTGAAGCATCGACCGGCACACCGACCAGTCGCTATATGATTGGCTCGATTGCAGTAGGCGTCGTAATCGTTTCTGGCACTCGCTCCGATCTGACTCTCTCTCAAGCTGAGCAACAAAAAATCATTCAGGAAGTACAAGAAGGACTCAACTTTTTAGCGAATGCTGAACCGCGTGCGAATGTCTCATTTGTATACGATATTCGCATAGTCACGGTATCGGCGACTCCCGGCTCTACAGATGGCTACGAATCAGCAGAAGCCCCTTGGCGCAATGCGGCTCTTCAGCAAATGGGATATTCAGCTAATCGGTCAGGCTCAGTAGACTACGTTAACGATTTGCGCCATAGCAAGCAAACTGATTGGGCCTACGTGAGCTACTTCACCAAGTATCCTTTACGCCACTTTGCCTACGCTGTCGCCGAAAAAACTTGCATGCATTACGGCAACGACGGCTGGGGAACTGATTTGATCAATCGCGTCTTTGCACATGAAACCTGTCATATTTTTGGGGCGGCAGATGAATATGGCGGCTGTCGCTGTGAGAGCCATCATGGCCATCTCAACGTACCCAACAACAACTGTGTGAATTGCTCGGATACGCGTGTCCCCTGCTTGATGGAGGCAAATGTTCTAGAAATCTGCCAGTGGTCACGGGGTCAAATCGGCTGGGATGATCGGCTTTTTCCTCAGCCAACTCACGAAAATCTGTACCAGCTGCACGAAACTGGCTCGATTTGGCAGTATACGGGGACGGCCTGCTCAGGCGATCGCTGTCCCGGCTGGCAAAAGCTAGACGGCAACCCCGCCACCGCTGCCATCGCCACCAGTGGCGAAAACCTATACCAGCTGCACAAAAATGGCTTTATTTGGAAATATACAGGAGCGCCTGGTTCGAATGATCGCCATCCTAGTTGGCAAAAGCTGGACAGCAATCCAGCAACCATTGCGATCGCTGCCGACGGCGATCGCCTGTACCAATTGCACAACACGGGTGCCGTTTGGCAGTACACGGGCACGCCTTGCTCGGGCGGTCGCTGTCTCGGTTGGCAACAGCTAGACCATAACCCGGCCACAATTGCGATCGCTGCCAGTGGCGGAAACCTATACCAGCTGCACAGCACAGGTGCCATCTGGAAATATACAGGAACGCCCTGTTCAGATAATCGCTGCCCCGGCTGGCAACAGCTAGATAACAATCCAGCAACGAGTGCGATCGCCGCCGATGGCAACAGCCTGTATCAGCTACACAGCACAGGTGCTATTTGGAAATATACAGGAACACCTTGCGCTGATAATCGCTGTCCGGGCTGGCAAAAGCTAGACAATAACTCAGCGACGAGTGCGATCGCTGCTGGCGGCGGAAAGCTGTATCAGTTGCACAGCACAGGTGCCATTTGGCAGTACACAGAAACGCCTTGTGCGGGCGATCGCTGCCCTGGCTGGCAACAGCTAGACAACAACCCAGCAACGGGTGCCATTACGGTAGAGGGTCAGCACCTTTATCAACTGCACAAGAGTGGCCTGATCTGGCAGTACACAGGCACGCCTTGCGCTGATGATCACTGTCCGGGCTGGCAACAGCTAGACAACAACTCAGCAACCGTCAAAATCAGTAGCAGTGGGGCATCTCTCCCGTAAAGTGTGTGCACCGTAGCTTGAGCCAGAGAATCTCCCAGCTGCGTTGGGTAACCTAATCAAAATACTTGATGCACATGCGTTTCTCTCGATTCTCTGCCTTTTGCCTCGCCGCTGAAATCATGCCGCCGCTGTGTCTTTTGCTGGCTCTCTATCGAGGTTGGCAGCAGGGATTTAACAGCCCAGCGCTCAGCGTGTTTGCTGTCATGTGCGCGCTGACCCTACTCGGTGTTGAAGCTGGTTTCCATCGTCATTTTGCTCACCGTGCCTTTCGAGCTCACCCGACGGTTCGCACGGTCCTTGCTGCACTGGGGTCAATGGCCTTTCAGGGGTCAGTGATATGGTGGACGGGTGTTCACCGGACGCACCACAAGCACAGCGACCAGCCGCTTGACCCGCACTCACCGACGAAGGGACTGCTACACGCGCATTCAGGCTGGCTCTTTCGCTCCGCGTCCCAGTACCCGCCGCGCTGGTCACGCCGCATCAAAGACTTACTGCAAGACAACATCGTTCGTACTGCTCATGTTCGATATCCCATCTACGTAGTGCTGGGGCTGGCTTTGCCTGCGGTTTTCGTGGGTGGCCTGACCCATTCCTGGAATGGCGTACTGGATGGGTTTTTATGGGGCGGCGTAATCAGAATTGGGGTGGTCAACCATTTGGTGTGGAGCATTAATTCTCTGTGTCATCGCCTGGGCACACGTC
>JBAUIB010000141.1:0-5088 GCA_049680585.1 Phormidesmis sp. | reverse complement strand
CCGGATCAGACGCCGCGAGTCTTAGCGCATCGGGCACTGTTTTTGAAAAAGAAGGTGAACTTTTTCTGCGGCTGAACTGGGAGAAACGCTACACCACGCTCGGTGCTATTTCCACAATCATCGGCCTCGCGTTCCGGCTGCGCGATCCAGAAAACCTGCTCGGCAAAGGAGAAGATGTCGGCATTACCTGCGCCCTGGTGCCGACGCATACAGCGGGCGTCGTGGCCGGACGCCGCCATGATCCAATGGGTGTGCCGTTTTATAACTCGCCAATGGCAGGAGAAAATGTAATTGTGCCCATTGGCCAAATTATCGGCGGGGCAGAGCAGGCCGGCGAGGGCTGGAAAATGCTGATGCGATCGCTCGCTGCCGGACGAGGGGTGAGTTTTCCGGCCACCTGTACAGGCGTTGCCAAACTCACCGTACGAGTGACGGGCGCTTACAGCACGATTCGTCATCAGTTTGGACTACCGATTGGTCGATTTGAAGGGGTAGAAGAACCCTTAGCTCGAATTGCAGGACTCACCTACCTAATGGAGGCGGCACGGCTGTACACCTGTGGCGCGGTAGATAAAGGAGAACAGCCCGCAGTGGTTTCAGCGATCGCCAAATATCAGTTCACCGAACTCTCGCGTCAGATCGTCACGGACGGCATGGACATTCTTGGCGGTGCGGGAATTAGCCGTGGTCCTCGCAATCTGCTGGCAAACATTTACACGGCTACGCCGATTCCAATCACGGTAGAAGGCGCGAACATTCTGACGCGATCGCTGATCATTTTTGGGCAAGGGGCCATTCGCTGCCATCCGTATATCTATGACGAAATTACTGCCCTGACGGAAAAAGACCTGAAAGGATTTGATCTCGCGATATGGGCACATATCAGCTTTAGCCTACGCAACCTTGGGCGCGCCATTGGGTTGAGTCTTACACGCGCTCATTTAGTCCGGGTACCACTCACGGTGACGGCTAAAACCGCTCGATACGCTCAAAAAATCGCTTGGGCCACTGCAATATTCGCCGTGCTGAGTGACTATGCCATGCTGAGCTATGGCGGCAGCTTGAAGCGCCATGAAAATATCACTGGTCGCTTCGCCGATGCACTGTCCTGGCTGTACTTAGGCAGTGCCACCCTACAGCGCTTTGAAAAAGAAGGGCAAATGGAGGAAGACTGGCCGTTTGTGGAATGGGGAATGGACTGGGCGATCACGCAAATTCAACAGAGCTTCGAGGGTCTGCTGAGCAATCTTCCCCTCTCTCTTGCCGGTACCTTACTACGGACCAGCTTCCGGCTCAATCCCTTAGGCAGCGCCCCTTCAGACACCCTGACTCAGAAAGTTGCTCAGCTCATGCAGCAGTCTGAGGCCCGCGAGCGTTTAACGGCAGGCATTTACCTCCCTCAAGATCCAGAAGAGGCCCTGGGCAGACTCGAAAATGCTTATCGCCTGACGCAGCAAGCAACGCCCATTCTAAAACAGCTTAAAGCAGCCATTAAATCAGGCCAGCTTCCGGCTGAGCTGGCCCATGAATCTCATAGTGCGTTGATTGAAGCGGGTCTGCGAACTGGACTCATCAATGGCCTTGAGTCAGATATTGCCTATGCGGCTGAAGTCGCTCGCACTGACGCCATCCAGGTAGATTCTTTTACCCTGAAGGAGTATCAAAACATTGGTCATCCCTCTATTTTGTCAGCTCAGTAAGCTCAAGGCTTGATTGAGGCTCTAGATTAGTAGCCGTTACTTACGGAGCCACTTGGTGGCAAACGCGCCAATCGCCGCACCGACCAATGGATTACTCAAAAATTTCAAGATCGCAGGCTGATCGGCCAGCACATCTTGAAAGATGTCAGGATGAGCGGTGTAAGCAAAAGATGCCAGCTTACCGACATCATCAGCATTCATCTTACGAGCGTTGTGAGTAGAAAGGCCCAGCTGCTTTTCCAGATCGCGATCGCTCAGTCCTCGCTCCTTCAAATGCTTAAAGAAATCGCGGGCAACATCGTCGCGCTCATTGGGCTTGATCTTTGCGATGGCCTGCTTTAGCTCAGGATCCATCTGCGCGGCAGGTACATTCTGTGGATTAAAAGAGCGCCTCAGGATACCGTGGCGCTCATCTCGAGAAGAACGATTCGCAAAATCATCAAAGCTGCTGTACTTTTCGCCAATGGCGACAGCGTCTTCATCTGAAAGAATCTCTTTGTTTCCAGCGGCCAGATCTTTCATGATCTCGCGCTTATATTTATCGCTACTAGACATGGGGCAAACTCCAAATAAATGAATATTATCGGTGGTTATCAGCGTGGCAGTTAACCAGGCAGCTCATATTCCACTTGCTTGGTTCGGGAATCGTAGTTAGTTTGTAAGATCAGCTCTTTGTCAGGGGCGTACATCAAAACTTGAAGATCTTGATTGGGAAAACTTTGTCGAAAGCCCTGGAGCAAAGATTTGGAGAGATCTTTAACCTCGTTAGGCTTAACCGAATTCGTAATCACAACACCGAGCTTATTGTTATCGCGGACATACGCATCGGAGACAAGGCCCTGAGCTGCACCCACTACCCAGTCGCCGTAAGCTTGCCCGGCACTAGAGTTTCCTCTTTCGAGCTGGCTATAGCTAACAGCGTTACTAGTCGGGGCTTCGGTCGTAGCCGCACTACAGCCTGTAGAGACGGTGAGTAGCAGCACCAGCGCAATGGCCGTAAGCCACTGGCGGCTGCGTTGAAAGAAAGTCATAGCGGTTCCATCTTCCTGGACGAACAACAAAGGGGGGCAACATCTGAAAAATATAGATGCCAGTAGCGCTTATAGTATGTGCCCAGCGAGATTGATTAACACTCCTAAAAGGATGACATCAAAAGGTTATTAGCTTCCTTAAGACAGATTATTCAGCATTTTGTTAGGGCATTTTGTTAAGAGGTGCGATCGCTTTTACCCAAGCTGCTGACGCCCAGGCCCCGTTCTGGCAGCTTGACCCTTTACAGACGCCGTAAATTCCCGTGAGAATCTTTAAGGTGTGTAAACAAAACCATTCAGTCACGTCAGTTTTTTGATATGGTTAGTCGGCGCAGCTGCGGGTATAGCTCAGTGGTAGAGCGTTTGCTTCCCAAGCAAAATGTCGTGGGTTCGAATCCAATTACCCGCTTATTTAAAACCCTTGATCTACGGTGATTTTAGAAGGTTCACTTTCTCCTTCATTGTTGCTGGTCGAGTCATTTTGCTAGTGACAAACGCTATAGCTGAGCACTTTCAGCTAAGCCACTTTACTATCCGTTAGCAAGTAAGCCTCAAAGTCAGGTACATAAACGACATAGCAATCATCTTCAGAAGACCACTGGATAACCATGCTGTAATGCAGTTTCACTATCTAACCCTCTTTCCCATTGATTTCGTCTAACGCTCGATCAACTTGCTGTTCGAGAGATTGCCTAGCGTCCTTGCTGTCTTTGCCAGATAGTACGATAGGTCTTTTCAGCATTGGATGTACCCATTTTTCGTGACTGCCTTTGGCTTGTACCGCTACAAAATCAGCATTTTTCAGGATTTTCCTGATCTCTTCCAACTTTTTTGGTACCTAGCTCCTCTCGTCCACACATGAAACTAAATTCTGACATAAACAGAGGAGCTTCTATTGATCAATCCGCTACGCCTGCGATCGCACCCCAAGCCTCAGCAAACTCATCGCCTCTCCCTGCGCCTTGCTAATCACTAGCTGCTCACCCACTGTAGTAATGGGGCTCCACAGCAGCGACTCCGCATAGCTCAAAACATGTAGCTGATGAATCGTCTGCCGAACCGCTTCCGGGCTGCCCAGCAAAATATGGCGCAGTTCCTCATTTTGGCAGCGCTGCGTTGGAGGTTGGGCTGCAAGCGAAGGCAAAGTGGGGCTAAGCGGCGTCGAACTCGGGCTGAGCGAAGTCGAACTTGGGCTGAGCGAAGTCGAAGCCGCCAACAGATCTTGACGAGTATAAATCAACATTTTCACGGTTTCTCCGATGAAGGTGACAGAAGAAAGCGCGAAAATTTAGCCACCCCAACTTGTCAAAAGACATTACAAAAGTCAGGGTGGCTATGGCATCATGATCCACAACCGCTTGACTGTGTGCACAGTTAAGGGGCGAGCTGGCGTTGACTGTTGGCGCAGTCAGCGTCGGCGTTCTGCTAAATTTTCGGGCGGTAGCGCTGAAGCGGTCTTTCGAGCACACAACAGCTATAAAAAATAGCGTATCAGTGTTTTCAAAATAGTGTCAACTATTTTTGACAGCGCTTACTGACTACAGAGACTTTCGCTTATTGCTAAGAAAGCCGCTGTCTTACCCACTGCCGCAGTTCCTTCGTGGCTCGCCCTTGCCCAGCCAAGCGAGCCCGATCAATATACCTTTGTGCTAACTCAACCAAAGGCCAGCCGGGAAAGTTAGGACTTTCGTTCACCTCTACATACTCACCAGAGTGCAAAACATCAATTCGCAAGCGCCCCTCGTCGTAGCGCCACAGCTCAGGTACGCCCAAAGCCTGATAGATCTCTGCCTGCGTTTTCGACGTCAGATCTACTTCAATCGCTAAATCAGGGGGTGGATCGACATCAAGATTAATTCGTTGTTTATTCAGCGCACTAGCAAAATTCTCAATATAAAAAGAATCATCTGGCTCAACACCTTTATCAACATCCTGCCGCTTTAGCGTTGTTGAGCCCGCGCAAACATAATCAATATCCAACTCCTCTAGCAGTACTTTAACGACATCTCCTAGTGAAGCTTTAGAATTTTCATGAGCAAATAGCGGAGCCACGATGGTCAATGTCCGATTGTTGTAAGCAATGCGCGTCGCCCGACTATCTCCTAACTCAGCTAAGATCGCCTCAAATTCTGGCCAGCCAATGTCCTCTAGCTCGACGCTTTGGCCAGGAGATAGTTTAATTTGCCTGAGCTGTAGTGTAACCATAGAGATATAGACACGCAACTACGCTCAGTATAATAGCCTGTAGATATTTTCCTTCTCTCTGCTACTTTTGACTCGCCAACCCAGACAGCTACAGCCCCACTACTGCTATCACATCACTACCCGCTGCAATAACCGCGAGTTTCGACTAACGC
>JBAUIB010000140.1:0-9012 GCA_049680585.1 Phormidesmis sp. | reverse complement strand
GGTCATTACCGGTCATTAGTTCATTCCTGTTTTGAATATTGATCTCTTTGTCAGCCAGCAAAAAGGCTATTTTTTCAAACTTTGGCGCGCTTTCTAACCGTTCAGCCTCGCGACCGGCGGTTAGTCCTGCTTGATAGCCGCTGTCCCAATCTCTCTCAACTTTCGCCTTGTCTGTGCCTTCAGGCACTTGCAGCGCTAGCAACACATCTGTGCCCTGCTTTTCAATCCTTTTGATCGAGTCTTGCGTCACTTCAGGATTGCGCTCCATAATGCTCTGCATCGCCGCACGAAAGGCGGCAGGCTCTATGCCATTGCGAATGAGAATTTGCACCTCATCAAGCATTTCTTTAAAGAACTTTTCAAAGTCTCCCGGCTGAAACACTTTGTCAGGATTGTGCGGACGACGTTCGCGGCTGCCCTTCTCGTCGGGATGCTCTCGCAAAAACACATACTCACAGTCCATGTTTTGGAGTGCGGTTGTGCTGTCAATATTCCAGGCTTCCAGCGTTGCGCCAGTGAAACAAGCGCTAGTGAAGTCTGCACCAACGGCCTGCACTTCGGTGAGAATCGCGTCTTTGAGCACAGCATTTTGCAACAGCGCACCGCTGAGGACAGCGCGTTTGAGGATAGCGGCTTCTAGGGTGACACCGTTTAGGTTCGCGCCGCGCAAGTTGGCATCAGTGAGGTCTTGCTTGTAGCCTTTTTCGGGCGTTGTCAACAGCGTGCGAACGCGGCGATCTTGCAAAATGGCACTGCCCAACCGAGCGCGATTGAGCTTGTTCGCCCCTTGCCAACAAACATGAGTCAAGGTTGTTGCTCGCTGGCGAGAGTCGGCAAAGTTAGTGCCTTTCAGCAGCGCTTGGCTGAAGATGGCACCAGTCAAATCAGCCCCACAAAAAGACGTGCCCCCCAACGCGGCCAGCGCCAGTCCGAACATACGAACAATGGCAAACTTCTCGTTTCCCCTAAGGACTTGCCAGCCAACGTAAGCGCTCAACAACGAACCTGCGACTGCAAATGCGAATGCAACCATGAATGAGACTGCGAGTGCGCCTGCGACTGCGCCGGCGAGTGCGAATGCGCCCGCGACTGCAACTGCGAATGTGCCTACGAATGAGACTGCGCCTGCGAGTGCGCTGGCGAATGCGACGGCGAGTGCGAATGTGCCAGCGAATGCAACTGCAAATGCGAATGTACCGGCGACTGCAAATGCGACTGCAAATGCGCCGGCGACGGCGAACGCGCTCAAAATCGAGCCAAATGCTCGAATTGTAAATCCTTGTCGGGTGATCGCACCGCAAGCAACTAGCACAAGCAAGACATAGATCCCCCCTCCAATAGCTTGTTCTACAGGGCTACTGAAGTTTGTAGAATCGAAAAAGTAAGCTAACAAAGCACCCGTAAATCCTTGCAAGACGCCTGCTATAGTCGATAGCACCGCTATCAGCAGCAGTTGAGCAACCCGCCACTGGCGTTGCAACCCGCCCTGCGCCTTTGCAAAGTTCACTCCCCGCAGCGTTGCATTTGCAAAGTTCGCACTGCGAATATCCGCCCCACTAAGGTCCGCCCCGCTCAGGTCTTGCCCGCTAAAGTTCGCCCCCCGCAAGTTCGCGTTGCAAAAATTGCGCTCCCCGGCAGCATAGCGGCGCAATACCTCTTTAGCTTTCATTGCCGCATCTCCTCACACGCTGCCATCGTTACCCTTTACTACAGGCCCACATTCACCCATTCAGTTAAAAAGCATCCACTCAGCCAGCGCAAGCTTGCCTTCTCAATCCAGGCCAGTCTCCGGAATCAGCCGCCCCATCCTCTCAGTCCGGAAGCATCTCTTCCTAGCGCAACGATGACACGCATTTCTGAACAATTCTTCAGGTAGCAAATGTTTCAAAAGCCACTCGCACCGACTCATCCGCCTGCGGTAAAAAATTCAGCTTCTCAAAGCCAATTACTTTACCCTCCTTATCCTTCATCAAAATCACTTCATCACCAGTTTCTTCAGCCTCTACCTCAGTTTCGGGATTACCAAACCAAACCACCAAGGTATTACCCACCGAATCGTGAAACACATTTACCTTTGCCATAAAATTTCTCCTCCCTTTATTGCACTTGTTCGATAAGCGGTTCATCATCATCCATGCTTGAATAAGCCTCAGCCATTACGCGATCTTGCAGGCTTACCCACTCGGATGAATCGGCAGCGACAACCGAAAAGTACTCCCCACCCCCAGCTCGCTTTGAGCCGTCATCTGCCCGCCCTGTAGCGCCACCAACCGACGGCAAATTGCCAAACCCACACCCGAGCCGCCTGAAGTGCGATCGCGTGATCTATCCGCCCGCCAAAACCGCTCAAACACATGCGGCAAATCCTCCGGCGAAATCCCAATCCCTGTATCCGCAACGGCGACCCACACAAACCGCCCTTCCAGATACGCCCGAATCTTCACTTCCCCAGCGGGCGTATGGCGCAGCGCATTGCTCAGTAAGTTGACAAGCACCTGCTCAATCCGAGCCGGATCGCCCCAGACCAGCGGCAGGTATTGATCGAGATCCAGCCTCAGCGCTAAGGTACCTGATCCTAATAGCTGATCGGCAAAGCGATCGCTCACCTGTTTGATTAAAGGAGCGATCGCCACCGGCCCTGCATCAATCGGCAAATAGCCCGACTCCAGCTGAGACAGCTCTTGCAAATCATTCACCAATCGTTGAAGGCGCTCAGTTTCATGCGCCAACCGGCTATAGGTTTCAGCAGAAGGCTCCACCGCCCCATCCGCCAAACCCTCCAAGTAGCCACGCACAATCGTCAGCGGCGTGCGCAGCTCATGCGTCAAATCACCCACCAGCTCTCGGCGGCGTTGCTCCGCGCCCTCTAGCCCATCAGCCATACGATTAAAGCTATGTCCCAGCCGATCAAATTCCGGAATTTCCAACGAGGGCACCCGCGAGGAAAAATCCCCAGAGGCAAACTGCCGAGTCACCGTCTCCATCCGCAGCAGCGGTCTGGCAATTCGCCGAGAAAGCCAGTAGCTCACAGCCCCGGCAGTCGATCCTCCCAGCAAAATCGACCAGGTCATGCCCCGCACCCAGGCCCCTTCAAACCCCTGCATGAGCTGCCCTTTCACCTGCTGAATGCGAATTCCCTGCCGCTCCATCCGCTCCAGGGTCACTACGAAATAGCGGGGTGTATATAGCCGACTAACAACCGCCAAGGCAACCACCGTCACAGCTAAGACAATCAGTTGGGAAATGAGGAGACGATTACGGAGACTGAGTTTTCTTTGGGGTTTTCTCTGAGACTTTATCGATGGCCTTTTTGCAGCGATGTTTTCTGCGGCGGTATCTTGCTGAGATCCGCTCGCTATAGACGATGCCTTATCAGAAGAAGGCTTATCAGGAGAAGAATTGATCATAAGAGCCCGCTACTTCGCCTCATCCTCAAACCGATAACCGACGCCAACCACCGTTTTAACAAACGAAGGTGCAGACGAATCAGGCTCTATTTTTTTGCGGAGGCGGGCGATATGCGCATCGACCACTCGCTCATCCCCAAAAAAGTCACCCCCCCAAAGCTTCTCAATCAGCTGGCTACGGTTCCAGACCCGGCCCGGATAGCTCATAAAAGTCGCCAGCAGATCAAACTCCAAAGGGGTGAGCTCAAGCGGTGAGGGGTTGAGGCTGTCTGAATTTGCGTTTGGGGAATTCGCTGCGCCAAGCAGGGGACGGTAGCTGGCCGTGCGCTGGTCTATGTCGAGGGTAAAATGAGCCGTTTGGTAAACCTGGCTTTGAGGCTGAGCCCCCTGCCTGAGGCTGCGTCTGAGCACAGCGCGGACTCTAGCGACTAGCTCACGTGGGCTAAAGGGCTTCACCATATAGTCATCAGCGCCAGTCGATAGACCAATAATGCGATCTATTTCCTCGCCTTTGGCCGTCAGCATCATAATGTAGGGATCTTTGAGTTCTCGCTGCTGACGAATGCGCGCACAGACTTCTAGCCCATCGAGGCCCGGCAACATCAGATCCAAAATAATCAAATCCGGCTGAATCAGCCTAAAGCTCTCTAGAGCAGTGTTACCATCCCGACAAAGATGGCAGCTAAAGCCTTCCTTAGATAAGTAAAGCTGAATCAGCTCAGCAATCTTGTCCTCGTCTTCCACAATCAAGATATCCATATCAATTCTTTTTGATTTTTGGTGAAGACTGCGGTAAACAACGCTTAAGTTGGCTTACCCTTCCTAAGGTGGTAGCCTACTCTCTCTAGAGGGTAGTGTATCTTCTGTCAATTACCATCTGCTATAACCATTCTCAGTCTCCCTCAACTGTGACGGCTAGTATTGCTACGAATGATGACCTCTCACGCTTGTGCTTTTTTTGCGCCTTTAAATTCTGTTCTTGGAAATATCAGCGTTCTGAAGTGAATGCTCCCGCCTATGTCTGCCCTTACGTTTGAAATCTTATCAGCAGAAATTACCCAAGCGCTTTCTACGCAAAGCGATACTCCGCCAGAGACGACGGCTCGCTGTAATCTAGGCCGCGATAAAGTCATGGTGCTCGTTGAGTACCCGCTAGACAGCGCTAAGGCAGAACCCAGGGCAAGTGAAACCCTAGACTGGCTTGAGCAGCATCTGCGGCATCAGTTTGATACCACAGGCTTGCCTGAAGAGGCCGCTGATCTGGCTGACTCTGGAGAAGAAGTGGCAGTCCATCTATTTTTGAAGCACCTCAGTGAAACCAAACCGTTCACGATGCGCTCCTTTGTTTGGAAGGTGGACGACAGCTTCGACGATATTTTTGGTCAAGCGGTGAGTCCTGCCCAAGCAAATTCTACGATGGCAGCGGTCGATGACAGCACACCTGTGTTTGAGGATCCTGCCGGAACCGATTGGTCTGATGAGGAAGATGCCATCTTTGTGCAAGATCCGGCCTTTCGAGAGAGAGAAGAGAATGAGCCAATTCCATCAGAGCTAGACGAAGAGCCTCTACAGTTAGATCTGGAGTCTGATTCGGAACTTGAATACGAGATCGGACCCGATTCTCAGCTCCTCTCAGGATTGGTAGCGGCTCTCGCTCCAGAATCCATCACGCCAGAATCACTGACTCCGGATTCAATCCCTCCGGATGCAGCAGCGGATGCAATAGCAGATCTAGGAATTGACGAGGAAAACATCCTACTAGATCTGGATTTACCAGAAACCGGCGTACTAGAGACCGATGCCATAGAAACCGGTGTCATAGAAACCGGTGTCATAGAAACCGGTGTCATAGAGGCCGACGTAGAAACATCAGAAACCGACGTAGAAATAGAGGCGACGACCACAGATGAGATAACCGAGGGACCGGCTGACAGCGACTTATCGACAGCAGATCTGAGCCGCAATTCAACTGATCCCATAGACGATCCTTCAACCGATTTCTTCGAGTTAGAGACAACTACATCTGACGGTGCTGAGGAAGGTACCCTTACGGACCCTGAAGCTGACTTATTTGATTTGATATTGCCTGAGGCGACGGACAACGCTCTGTACGGTGGAAGCGCTGACAGTGACTCAGAGCAGTCTATGACAGTGAGCAGTCCGCTAGATGAGCTGGATGTAGACGAGTCAGATGCGGATATGGATCTTGAGCTCGACATAGACGCTGGCGAGGATGAAGATGCACGATACGCACTAGACATCAATGATGAAGTTGATACCAATGTCGGTACCGCCTCAATAGCGTCTGGCGCGGCTGAGCCCGGTTCAATCAAATCTGGGGCAATCGAATCTGGGGCAACCGAATCTGAGGCAACCGAATCGGATCGAGAAACCAGTTCAGCAACCGACTTAGAAGCTGATCTAGACGCTTATTCATACGAAAGCGAGGAGTATGAGGAGGCAGAGTACGAAGACGATCCGGTTTACGAACTGACGGATGAAGCGTATACAGAAGATCAGCTAGATGAAGACATTGCTGCCATCGAGGATGGTGAGGTAGAACGTCAGCGTGAGCAGTGGCAGCGGCAGTCTGGCAGCAGCAATCGCTGGGTATTTGTAGGGGCATTGGGATTTGTGGTGCTGGGAGTGCTGGGATTTGTGCTGAGTCGGCCCTGTACGTTTGGTCAGTGCGATCGCCTGCAAACCGCTCAAATTCGAGGTGACGAAGCGATTGACAGCCTGCGTCTAGACACGACTTTAGACGCCGTCAACGAGTCTAAAAAGCAGCTAAAGCAAGCCGTGCGGCTGCTCGATCCAATTCCGGTCTGGTCGCCTTATCACGCTCAGGCTCAAGAAATTTTGCCCGCGTACAAAAACCAGGTAGCCGCGCTTGATCGAGTCGCTGAAGCCCAAGCGCTAGCCTATCAAGCAGCAGTAGATTCGCAAGACCCACCGCATCCAGTCGCGACCTGGAATCAAATTGCCGACAACTGGCTCGCGGCCACCCAAGCGCTAGAAGCAGTCCCCACCGACAGCGTTGTCCGAGATCTGGCCAACCGAAAACTGCTGGAGTACCGGGCTAACCGCGCCACCGCTCTCGTGAGAATTGACGCTGAAGCCAAAGCCGAAGCCAGCCTCCGTCAGGCGCAGCAGGCTGCGACTCAGGCAACCGGCCTTATGCAAAATGCCGGCAGCCTGCCAGATTGGGAGGCGGCGCTGGCCGCTTGGGAAACAGCCGTGAGTAGCCTAGGGCAGATTCCGCAGGGGACTCAGGCACATAGCGAAGCTCAGCAGCTTTTGCCGGAATATCGTCAGCAGCTTGAGGAAGTGCGCGATCGCACCGAGCAAGAACGCCGCGCGGGTCGTGAGCTGTTGCGCGCTAAGCAGCTGGCAACGGACGCCCAGCAGTATGAAAGTGAAGACCAGTGGACCCTCTCCGTACAAAATTGGCAAACAGCCCTCAATCAGCTCGATGCGGTTTCTGCCGGTACGCTGCCTCACTCTGAAGCGCAGGCTTTGGCTGGCCTCTACACAAGCTACCTGAACGCCGCTGAAAACAACGCAGCGATCGCCCTGCGATTTCAGCCTGTAGAGCCTGAGTTTTTCTCTGCCTGCGGCGCAAGCAGCCTGCAAAAGTGCACATACTCTGTTCGAGGCGGCAACGTGCGGCTAGATTTATTTCAAGGGTATGATCGCGTGATCGATCAGTCCATTACCCCCCCTGATCAGCGCGGAACGGCAGCGCCCGATGCCCAGTTCGTCAGTCAGTCGAATCAGCTGCTGGCGCAGATTACGCAGCTAGGCACACAGGCTCAAGTCCCGATTGAACTGTACGACGCAGAGGGCGACTTTATGGCCCGCTACCGGCCAGATCTCAATGGGTTTGTAAGAAGACAGGGAGATCGATAGAGAACGAGTGATACAGAGAAATAGGCTTTATCGGGTTGGCTCGATGAGCTGCATCGCTGGGGTAAAGAACTGCTGCATGATGCCGTAGGTAACCACCAAGGAAGCAATTAAGGTTGCCAAAGCGAGCATAAACATAATCAAAATTTGATAGATGGCAGCAATCAGCGGGTCGCCACCCGCCAAGATCTGCCCTGTGATAGTACCCGGTAAGGTCACTAGGCCGACGACCATCATGGCATTGATAGTGGGAATCAGTCCGGCCTTGATCGCAGCTTGGCGGTAGGTGGCCACGGCCTGGGCAGGGGTGGCTCCTAGGCTGAGATGCGTCTCGATTTCGGTGCGGCTGTTACGTAGCGAGCTGACTAGGCGCTCACCTGCGATCGCTGCTGCTGTCATCGCATTGCCGAGGACAATACCGCTGAGCGGAATCAGGTACTGCGGGTCGTACCAGGGGTCAGGGCGAATGACAAACAGGCTGACGTAGGTCATGGTGATGGTGGCACTCGAAAAAATGGCCAGCCAGACCCACTGCAATAGCTTCGGCAAGTCCCGGTCGATACGGGAGCGCGCGACGGTTGCGGCAATGGACACCATCGCTAACAGCATCGCTGCAATCACCAGAAGATTACGGGTCGCAAACACGTATGCCAGCACGACCCCAATGCTCAGGAGCTGGATGAGGGTGCGGACCGTCGCGATCGCCAGCATTTTAGACAGCCCTAACCCCTGCCACTGGGAAAGCGCAATCGCGATCGCCATCATCCCCACAGCCCACAGCATTCCGATTAGGCTAGGCTCAATCATCGCGAGCGTCCATAAGAGATCTAGCGTCCATAAGAGATCTTAGGCAAGGGAGCTTGACGAGGGGTGCCTGCAAGGTGCGTCTCAGGGCTGACCGTAATCTGTAGTTTTGTATACTATAGTTAAGAAGATTAGACTACACACTATCGAACGCTGTTTCTGCGTAGCTATGGCCACGATTATTGGCAATGCTTTTCAGTGTTCTTGAGGGATCGACCCGACGCTCTTGCAACGTTGCCACTATGACAGATTTCACCACACATAGAACAGCCGCCACCCCAGCCACCCCAGCCGTTAACCCAACAGCCTATCAGACGGCGACCGACGACCCAATAGAAGACGTCACTCCAGCCGTTGAAACCACACTCGACCCGCGCCGCATGCGCCGCTATGACTGGCGGGCGATCGCCAAGTACTATCGTTGGCGCCCCCTAATTGTGTTGTGGCGTAGCCTAACGGTCTCTTGGATGTTGGGTGCCTTTGGCCTCAATATGCTGTTCGACCATATTTTTGGTCGCACGGTCGCCAACCAGGAGCGCCGCGCTATTCGCCTCAGACAAATCTTGACTCAGCTAGGCCCCACCTTTATTAAGGTCGGTCAGGCCCTCTCCACTCGCCCTGATCTGATCAAACCTAGCTTTTTAGAGGAGCTGATCAAGCTTCAAGATCAGTTGCCCCCCTTCTCCAATGCGATCGCCCACCAAATCATCTATCGAGATTTAGAGCGCACTCCAGACGAAATTTACAGTCAATTTTCGGCTGAACCCGTTGCTGCGGCTAGCTTAGGGCAAGTCTACAAAGCTCGCCTGTACAGCGGTGAAGAGGTTGCGGTTAAAGTGCAGCGGCCAAATCTGATGCCGATTATCTGCCGCGACCTTTACATATTGCGGTGGGC
>JBAUIB010000139.1:0-2712 GCA_049680585.1 Phormidesmis sp. | reverse complement strand
CGTTGATGAGATCAGAAGGGTAATCCATCACGCCTACAACGGCTTCAATCGCTGTCGTTGCCACTTGCTCAGCCGCATCGCCGTAAGGCTTAACCTGAAGGTATTCTCGAATCACTTGATGATAGCGATAGAGAGAATTCTCTGGAGCTAGTGTTGCAGTGGGATCCAAGCCAAGCTGCTGACGAATGTGAGCGATGACCGCATCAGGAATCACGTCAGGCTGCGGAAAGTAGCCGAGACGTTGGAATGACTTCAGCAGCACGAGAAAGCTGAGTCGATTTGGCACCAAGCGTACACGCCGCTTCGCCAAGGCAAGTTCCTCTGCTGTCGGGCTGTACAGCTCAGAAAGTTCTTCGGGACTGGGCAATTGTTTGAAGTAAGGGTATGCCGTTCGGCTTATGGCAGTCATGTCAGCAGTGGGGGCAATACATCACATCAGCGAGAACAAAACTAGGTTGCGCCTGGGCGGCTCGCCTGTTTGTAGGGCTGGCCGCAGTGCGGGCAGAATCGGAAAGTCAGTGAGTGTAGCGGCTCGCCGCACGCGCCACAGGCATCCTGTAAGCCGGTGCCGCACATGAAGCAATACTGGGAGCGAGCATCTGTCCAGATCGGGTCTGGCGCGGTGCCTGCTTGCCAGCACTGGGGACAAAACTTGAGCGATGGGCCGAGTTCTCCAGCCTGTCCTCGGGCAACCGCATCTAGGTAATCCATCGGCACCTCAAGGGCTTTCGATAAGCTGCTGAGTGTTCGACGGTTCAGCGTTTGCGTTTGACCGCGCTCGATTTTGCCTAGACTCTGCTTATGGATGCCTGCTCGCTCAGCCAGGGCGATACGCGTTAAACCGAGGGCTTCACGCTGGCGGTTCACATAATCGGCCAGGGATTCTTGGGCTTTGGGCAGCTGGCGAGCGGTATTAGTGGACACTAAAGTTTACCTTCAGACATATCTATTAGTGTTATCGTAAAGCCCATAGAAGTGACATCTTATATTTTCAGATTGTCTTAATGACATCTCCCACACTCGCGGCTGTCGCCACTCAGTTTCTGCAACGGCCAGGGCTGGCAAAAGGGACGCTCAAGGCATATGAATCGACCCTCATGCCCTTTCTCGCTGTATATGGCAGCTGGCCTGTTGAACTGTTGGAACGCAGTGAGGTTGTTGAGTATTTGCAGGACTTGACTCATCTGGCCTATACGACTCGCAGAAAGCATCAGGCTACAGTGCAGGCACTGTTTAACTTTGCTGTCGAACAAGGGTATTTGAAAGCCAATCCGATTGCTAGGCTGAAGCAGCCAAGACCTGACCCACAGAAGGGTGAACAGACCTCTGACGATACGATCCGCTATCTGAGCCAGTCGCAGCTCACGACCTTATATCGGGCGGTTGAGTTAGACGCTCGCATGAAAGCGATCATTAGTTTGTTGCACCGAAGTGGTGCTCGCATCTCAGAAGTGTTGCAATTAGACCTGGATGACATTGACTTTGAAGAACAGCGGTTTCAGGTTCTAGGAAAGGGCAATAAACAACGCTGGTGTTTTTTCTCACAAGATACCGCTACTGCGCTTGCTGAGTACATTCGTGATGGGCGCTATCCTCGTAGTGCTGCGCTCTTCACGGCTCAGCAGCCGATCTCTTTAGAGACCTCTCGTATCAGCTACCGTCGCATTCATCAGTGTTGGGAGTCGTTGATTGCGCCCTATCCTGATCTCAAAGGGGCTAGGTTGCACGATCTGCGGCATACCTTTGCCACTGAGCGCGTTGGGTTGATGGGAATTGAAGAGCTGAGGGCGTTGATGGGACATGAAAGTATTCTGACGACCCTGCGCTATCAAAAGGTAACGTCTAGACGGGCTGCGGCTGTCGCTAAAAAAGCTCTAAATACGCTGCTATAAAGACTACTATCACTATACGAAACCGCTTTCCTAAAACTGACTACAGAGTCTTGAGCATTCTCTGTAACAATAAACTGTGGCTTCAGTGGCACGAATGACTGTACTACTCAGACTCTTAAATCTGTATCTCCCTCATATCAAAGCTTTCAGGCTGATGTGGGGAAAAATGAACGTATCCTGCTCAGGGGTCATATCAGCCAGGTAACCGGCGTAACGCGCCGAAGGTATCGACGCACCGCAAACCGAAGACGGGTTCTGAGCATGACTAGATCCGGTAGTTAGCACCACGGCGAGCGCCCTGCTCCTCTGCATTCGCCAGCAGCTGCTCGCGGAAGGACTGCGCCTCACGTACTCGGCCATCGAGTACCGCCTGCTGATTCTGCAAGTCAGGAATGCGGCGCTTGAGACTAGCCACGTTGTCATCGGCCAGAACGTTAATCAGCTCATCGCCGAAGCACAGCAGTGTCGCAAAGAAGAACGCCGTCAGACTCGCTAGCCAGTCCCACTGCGGTACACCGGGTACTGAGAACACCAGCGACCCCAGCCCAACGCCATCCACCCCAATCATGTTCGTCCCGACGTTGAGCGCGTAGACAGCGACAACGATGGTGATCATGAAGCCCCACCGCGCCCACTCAGAAATCGAGATAATTCCATCGCGGTTTTTATCAGGCGAGAGAAAGCCAGCAATGCGGCGATTGAAGATAGCCGTGTTCACCTGCCACTGCGTTGCAAAGCTGAGGAGGGTGAGCGCGATCGCCATCTGCACAGAGCCACCCGCCCCGTTCAGCACGTTGAACGAGAACCAGCAGTCTAGACA
>JBAUIB010000138.1:0-9549 GCA_049680585.1 Phormidesmis sp. | reverse complement strand
GCAGCGATAGAACAGCCAGAAGAACAGTTGGATATGTTTGGCGTTTGAGACGGAACCCGAGGGGTGAGCGTAATCGAATCCTCAGCACGACCGGAACCCGAGGGGTGAGCGTAGTCGAATCCCCGGCCATGATCGCGCTCAGAATTACGGGCTGGGTTCTGACTTCGACTACGCTCAGCCACCGTGGATCTTGTATTCTCGTACCTTAACGCTGAACAGATGCTCAGCATTGCTGAAGCCACTATATATCAGGCGTTTCTTCAGCAGGAATTTCCTCAACTGGCAGCGCTTCAGCAGGCTTCAGCATGTCTTCTGTCAGCGAATTGACAATGTAAAGTGGCAGAGGCGACTGACCAATTTGCACAATCGAGGCATCGTTCAACGCGGCCTGATAGAACGGATCTTGGTCGAGTTCGGCTTGCATAAAACCTAGACTCAGGGCTTTGAGATAGCTGTAGGCAAGGGGAATGTCGGCGCTCACAAGCTCATTGACCAAAGAGACATCGGTGTTATCTAGCTCGGGCAGGTTGTAGAGATGAGAGCCGCCTTGAATCAGCGCTAAAAAATGGTCGGGGCCAGCGCTGCCTGCCTCGGAAGACGTTTCCATACTGACTGAGCGATTGAGCCAGGTGAAGGGCTGAATTTGCTCTAGGAGGGCGGGCGCGATAGGGTCGCTACTGCCCGCGACAAGAAGGCTGGGAATGGCAATTTGAGAAAATCCGCTCGGCCCAAACAGGCTGCTGGTCACTGGATTGATCGCCATTACGGCTTTGATCCGCTCGTCTTGCAGATTGTTACTAAATTGCTCTGGGGCTAATAGCGCCGTGCACTGCAACAACATCGACGGATTGGCCGCATTGAAAATAAACTCGTCTGAATCACAGTTGGTTTGCAGTGTGTCAAAATCGAGCTGCGCGCCAGCCAGCGCTAGGGCTGTGTAGCCGCCAAATGAGTGGCCAATAATCCCAATCGTGTTCATGTCCAGCCGGTTGGCGAGCGGATTATTAGGCGCATTCAGCCGAGTGAGTTCGTCTAGTAGGTAAGAGACATCGCGAGGGCGATCGCTAAATTCAGTAGGTTTAGCAATCTCTTGGGCGCTGCCGCGCAGCAAAGCCTCTAGCTGATCGCGGTTACTTCCAGGATGATCGAGCGCGGCGACGGCGTAGCCATGACTCGCTAAGTATTCAGCCATCTCGGCAAAGCCTTGGCGATCGCCTGCCAACCCATGCGAGATCACAATCAGCGCCGCCGCTGGTTTGTCTGGCAAATAGAGATCAGTCGGCAACACGCGATCGCGCTCCCTATCTTCAACCATCAAATTTTGCTGAGTAACCGCATAAGGACCCTTTTGAACCCGCTCTGACAGCGTGAGCGCATCTGCAGTTACAAACTGACTCGGCCGAGACTGGTCGGTGATCGCTGCGATCGCCCCATCCGTATCCCTAATCAGGCCGGTAAAGGCATTCAACGCTTGAAACACGCGCTGCGAGTCAATTCGCACGTTGCTGGTCGGGAAATTCTCTAGCACGCCCAGTAAAGACAAGCCCCCCGGCTCCGCTGCAGCTAGCACCAGCGCCCCGCGCAGCCCCTTAGCCCCGTCCCGGCGGCTTTGCGTCTGGACGATATCGCCCAAATAGCGCAGAATATTTTGCCCGATAGAAGAGTATAGAAACTGAGAGATCTTCACTGGACCCACATCCTGGCGCGCTTGCAAGGTTTGGCGAAGCTGCGATCGCTGCTCTGGACTCAAAAAGTCAATATAAGGCGCAAGTTCTTTGTCAATTTCACCGCGCTCCTCATAAGCTCGCAGCGCCTCGACCGACACAGAAATTTCGGCAAAGCCATAGGTGAGCGTGACTCGCTCTGCTGCCGCTGCGGGTGTGGCAATGGCAAATGGCAGCACTGCGCCCAGACACAAACTGCTCAAAAGGCTAAGGGTCGCAGCGGCAGGGGCGTTCAACCGCAGGCGGCTACAGGTCGTTTCTCTCATAGTCACGGTATCCAAACGAAATCCTAGTCAGTCAAAACTAAACTATCTGGTTTAGTCTATCTAATTTTTGGCAAGCCAGTTTTTCAGCGGCCTAATTTTTTAGCAAGTCAGTTTTTTGACGAATGATCCTACCGCCTGTGATCCTACCGCTCGAGTGTTACCGGCATGACCCCGTCGCGCAGTCCCTTTTGCTCGTGCAGCCAAATATTTTGAGCAAATTTGAAGCGTCCGAATGTAGATGCGATCGCCTTGAATCCCCAATAGGGCAGCCCCGGCCTCGACAAAAATTCTACCTTACGCCATTCTGCTAGCTGCATAGATTGTACAGCTTTTATTTCGGGCGATCGCTCGGCTTGAATTGCCTGAAGCACCTCAGCCGAAATCGGTTTCTCTTTTATCTCCTTAAAATGATTCGCGACAACAATCGCATCGCGCAGCGCCATATTAATTCCCTGCGCTCGGTTAGGGGCCATTGGGTGCGCCGCATCGCCGATCAAGAGCAGTCCTGGAATGCTCCACTGCGAACAGCAGCCAACCTGCACATCTAGGTAGATGGGGCCTTCCAAATTATCCTTTTGCTCACGAAAATGACGGGCCAACTCTGTCGGTAGCGCCTGCGCAAATTCTTCTATCCAGTCTTTCTCTTTTAGCGCCGCTAGCCCGCCTTGCCGATGAGCGCTCTTTTCAACAATCCAGCCAATCTGCAGCCGCCTGTCCCAAGACGGATAAAAAGCAAACTGCCTGTCCGGCTCTAAACAGGCGATAAAGGGCGTCTCTTCAGTCAGCGACGCGGGGGCAGGTAACTTAAACCACAGCACGTCAAACTGCGCGTCAGCATTCTCGAGTGTTAGACCCGCCAGCTTTCGCAATCGTGAGTAGCGGCCATCACAAGCCACCACACAATCCGCCACCACATCCTTGCTGTCATCTTTGCAAACAGCTCGCACACCCGTCACAGCGCCGCCTTCTCCTTGCACCTTGTCTCGCAATAGCGCCGTCACCCGCCAGCCCGGATAAAATTCAAAGTTAGGCAGCTGCTCAGCCTTCGCGACTATCTCCCTCAGCAGCGCTCCTTGATCGATAATCTGCGTTGCCAAGCCCTCTTTTTCAGGCTCACTCACCCGCATCCGTCGCTCACCGCCCACATAAAAGTCCCAGGACGTGAGCTGCCGCGCTGGAATCTGGGCAAAGGTCTCTTGTAATCCCATTTGATACAGCGCTGCGAGCCCTGCAGGCATCAGTCCCTCACCACGAAACACCCGATCAAACGCCGTCTCCTGCTCTAGCAATGTCACCCGCATCCCTTGCTGAGCGAGCAGTAAGGCAGTTGCGGCCCCGGCTGGGCCTGCTCCAGCGATCGCAATATGTTTCATACAAAAATGATGCAAACAACAACAGTGCTAAGACTGCCTATTTTAATACTACTTTCTGTTAATACTATTGCTGTTGTCTTTTTCATAAAACATACGCTAATCGGTGTCGGTGCATGTTTGCGCCTGAGTTTAAGGATAGAATCAAGGCAACTTGGCGAGGAATCAGCATATGACAGCAGTAGTCGGTACTAAGACTTACACAGCTGAAGACTATCTGGCGCTAGAGGTAGAGTCGGATACTCGCAGCGAGTTTCGCGATGGGGAGATAATAGCAATGACTGGCGGCACACCAACGCACAATCAGCTATCGAGTGCTCTAAATGCTTTGCTATGGCTGGGCCTACGCAAAAAGCCCTATACGGTCTTTGTCACCGATCAGCGTCTTTGGATTCCGACAGTGAATCTTTACACCTATCCAGATATTATGGTTGTGGCCGATCCGGTAGAACTAAAACCAGGACGCAAAGACACAGTCGTGAACCCGATTTTGATCGCAGAGGTGCTTTCTAGCTCGACGGAAGCCTATGACCATAACAAGAAGTTTGCGCACTACCGAACAATTGAGACTTTTCAGGAGTATGTGCTGATCGATCAATATCGGCCTCATGTAGAACACTACGAAAAGCAGACTGCCAACCAGTGGCTGTTCACAGAATACAACGCTCTAGATGAGCGGTTTATAGTGTCTTCTATAGGGATAGAAATTGCGATCGCTGATTTGTATGAAGCGGTTGAGTTTGCTTAAACGGCGGCGCTCTGAGAAAAGAACGAGATTGCAGCCTGCTAACAAGCCTGCTTGAGGAAAGGTTTGGGGGCTAACTAGCGGTTTCGCTTTGAGAAAAGTCGGCATCGACTGATGCGTTGAATGAGCGAACGATGGCGATGAGTTTATCAGCTTCGTCGCCAGTAAATACGCCATCGAGCCCTTCTGTGTGGGTGTCGGTGAAGGGCGCTTCGTAGAGTAGACCGGGGTCCATGATGCCGTTTTGGGTGAGGTAGTCGATGATGGTTTCAACGAAGCGGATTTGATTGGCGCGGAAGTTTGTTCCCTTTAAATACTGGGCGAAGGCTTGCTTAGCAGCGCTGCGGTCGAGTCCAACGATTTCCCTAATCAGGCGCTTGAGGCTTTTGCGCTTGCCAAAGACTTCCTCAAACCGGGCTTGGGTTTCGGCAGCTTCGGCAGTGTAGAGAATTTCTTCCAAGGCGTTGAGGTCGGTTTCGGTGAGGGGGTGATTGCGTTTGAGTTTGGCGATCGCAACATGATCCTCGTGGTCTCTGATATAGGCTTCTACTTTGCGCCGGTACTGGTAGGGGCTAAAACCAGGATTATAGATCGGGACATCGACTTCTTTTACCATGCCGATTTCGTCAGCAAAGTCGGTAGTGTAGGTCATCTGCTGCTTTTTATCGAGGAAGGGAGTGAGGTTGCGAATGCGCTGGCGAATCTCTTCGACCATTTCGGGGGTGATGTCGGCCCACCAGGCTTCGGCTTGGGCGGCTTGGATGAAGGCGAGCTGCTCTTTGATGCCGGGAAGGGTAGGCTTAGTTTCGAGCTGGGTGAGGATGTCGCGGATGCGATCGCGCAACCCTTCAAAACTACTGGAAGTGTTCAAAATCGCTAGCTGTAGCTTCAGGCAAAGCAGGTCAAATTCCTTGGCGAGTGCGGTTTCTTGGGTGATGCCGTTGGGCAGACCAGCTAGGATGTCTGCAATGGTGGTGGTGTCTTCTGGGGTGAGGGTATTCCAGCGATCGCGATCGCCAAAGGTCTCTACCTCGCGCAGGTGACGGCGCACCAAAAAGTTATCGCGGGGCATGGTGGCCACATGCTGATGCAGCTCGTCGAGTAGGGTGTTTTTGAGAGCGGTTTCTGCATCTGTTGTTTCTGATTGGCTGTCGGTCCGGTTAGAGAGTCTCTCGACTAATTGCAGGCGGTGCTTTACTAGCCGGGTGGTGAGAGTTTCGGGCAGCTTTTGCTCGGCGTCTGGAATGTCTTGCTCAAAGTAGAGAAAGTTGCTGCACAGATCGAAGATCAAGAACTCGGTTTTATCTTGGCCGGGGCCGAATAGGTCGGGGCACAGGCGGGTGCCTCTGCCGATCATTTGGTTGAACTTTACCCGCGAGAAAACGGGCTTGAAGAACATGAGGTTGAGGATTTCGGGTACGTCTACGCCCGTGTCGAGCATATCGACGGAGATGGCGATGATCGGGTCTTTGTTAGGTTCTTCAAAGTCTTCTAGCAGGCTTTCAGCGTAGCTGTCGTGACTGTCGATGATTTTGGCGAAGTGGCCTTTGTAGTGGGGGTAGTTGGCGTTGAAGCGATCGCAGATGAATTCGGCGTGGTTGTGGTTGCGAGCGAAGATGATGGTCTTGCCGATGCGATCGCCGCTATGTACCTTCAGGCCACGGGTCATGAGCTGCTCTAGCGACTGGTCGGCGGTGCTGATATTAAAGAGCCACTGGTTGAGGGCGGCGGCGTTGATTTTTTCAGGCAGTTCGCCAGTTTCTTCATCGCGGAATTTTTCTTCGTATTCGAGCTGTTCTGCGTTGCTGAGATCGCTGTATTTGACGCCGGTTCGGAGAAATTTGAAAGGGATATCGACGCCTTTGGCCGGGACGAGGTGGCCATCGGCGACGGCGTCGTTTAGCTCGTAGGCAAACGTGGGCACTCGCTCTTGCAGCTCGAAGATGCGATAGGTGTCGCGATCAATTTCGGCACGGGGGGTGGCGGTAAGGCCGACGAGCAGGCCGTCGAAGTAGTCGAAAATTTCGCCGTATTTTTGATAGATGGATCGGTGGGCCTCATCAACGATGATCAGATCAAAGTAGCCGACGCCGAACAATTTTTCTTCGGGTCGGGTTTCTTTGCGCTGACGGTTAATCGCGTTGAGCATGGTGGGATAGGTGGACAGGATGACATCGGCTCCGGTGACGTCGCTTTCTCTCTTGGCGTTCAGCAGGTTGACGGCGATGGTTTTGGTCAGGTGCTGCTGAAAGGCGCGAAAGGCTTGTCTGAGCAGGGCTTTGCGGTCGGCCAGGAACAGGACTCTTCTCACCCAGTTGGCTTGTTTGAGCAGATCTACGAGGGCAATGGCCGTGCGGGTTTTGCCGGTGCCGGTGGCCATGACGAGTAGTGCTTTGCGCTTGTGCTCATCTTCCAAGGTTTCGGTGATGCGGCGGATGGCTTCTTTTTGATAGGGACGACCTTTACCGGCGATGCTTTCGTTAATGGGGACGGCGCTGAGGCGTTTGCGATGGGTGCGGCGAAAGATGATGCGCTCTAGCTCGTCTTTTTGTAAGAAGCCCAGGACGATGCGCGGGGAATAGGCCAGATCGTCCCACAGCCAGGTTTCGTAGCCGTTGCTGTAGAAGATGACGGGGCGTTGGTCGTAGCGCTGCTGGAGGCAGTCGGCATACAGTTTGGCCTGGTGCTGGCCGGTTTGAGGGCTTTTGCTGGTGCGTTTGGCTTCGATCAGGGCGAGGGGTTTGCCGTTGTCGCCCCAGAGGACGTAGTCTACGTAGCCGCGTCCGCTGCTGTTGCCGTTTTGGATCGGCATTCCTTCTACTTCGACTTCTTTCGCGTTGCTGGCGTCGGGATTCCAGCCTGCTTCTTTGAGCAAATCATCAATCAGGATGTGGCGGGTGGTGGCTTCGTTGTAGTCGTGGGTGTCTGCGGCGGCGGCGTTAGCGGCGCGGATAGCAGCGAGTTCGGCGCGGGCGGCTTCGAGTTCGGCTTCGGTTTTGGCGCGGCGTTCGGCTTCGATGCGGCGCAGGGCGTCGATTTCGTCACGCGCTTGGGCGAGTTCTTGGAGCTGTTGCTGGGTGAGGGCTTGGGCTTTTTTGAGGGCTTCTGCGTCAGTGGGGCGGGGAACTTTGTCGGGCTCGAAGGTGAGGTTGGAGAGGTTTCGCCCTTCTTGGGTGTAGTTTCGGCAGAGCCAGTAGAGGACGTGAAACAGCTCTTTGACCAGGAAGAGCGCGTCTTTTTCGAGGACTGCTCTAGATTTGTGAACGGCGTCGTTGCCTCTTTTTTTGATCAGATCGAGTTTGGGAAAGAGTCGCGGGTCGATGGCGGTTTTGAAGCTGCGTTCGTGGATCAGGGCGTGGAGGTTGTGCTCGTAGGGAAAGCGGAGGCCAGGGTCGTTTTCATAGAGCCAGAGGACGGTTTGCTCTAGGGCGAAGCGGGTGTAGAAGCAGGCTGCACGGGGCGCGGTGGAGATCAGACGCTCGGCGTGGGTGGCGTGGGTGTAGAGGTCGGGAAGGGGCGCGCGGAGGAAGGTGAAGTTTGTCATAGGGCCACGGGGCGCGTTTGGTATAAGGTGCGTCTTTTAGGGCGATCGCTTGTGCGATTAGGCGGTAGGAGTAGTGGTTTTGTCTATATCTTCGATCATCTTTTGAATGACTGCTGCAAGTTCAGGGACATTGGTTTGACAGATTTCAAATATTCGATTTGCATCTAGATCGAAGGACTGATGAGAAAGAATATCTCTCAGTCCTTTTACGCCTCGCCAATCTAATCTACAGATGGATACTGTTTCAGCAGTTCTCCGTTTGTTCGGGAGTCAATTTTCTTTATGTTTTCACCGATGGCAATGAGCATCATGCTAATAGCATCTAGCCTGTCTGTTCCGCTTTCGGTATCTATAAAGTCGCTCGGTGAGTTGATGCGAGAAAATCGCCGCTGAACGCGCTGTAGGGCATCCTCTATTTGAATGAGCATTTCATGAATGAGTGAAGGATCAGACATACATAGCTTCTCGCTCGATTCTTGCTTTCAAATAAGTATTCATTCGAGCTCGATAGTGTATGAGATCAACCGGGACGTTTAGCTCGGCTTCTAAATCATCTTTGATGTGTACGAATGTGAATAGATGCGGTTTTTCTATATCGAAAACGATGTCTACATCGCTTCGGTCTGTTGCTTCGTCTCGGGCGACTGAGCCAAAGATGCCTAGCTGGGTCACGCCGTATTTTTCTTGCAGTATGGGCTTCATTTTGCGTAAGACTGCTAAGACATCATTTCGCTGTGGTGCGACTCTATGCACTTCTTCAGAGGGCTTTGTCATAGTTAGCATCGAAAGCTACACAGCAATTTTAGGGTCTAAACCAATGATTGATTCTATGAAACAGCAAACTCTGTGATTTTGCGGCGTTCGGGAGATTTGTAGGCGAGGACGATTTGATGTTTGGGAATGTCCAAACGGGTGAGTTCGTTGGCGATGCCGTCTTCGGTGCCGTCTTGCTGAATCCAGGCTTTTTGGCCGATGATGTCGATGTGAATCAGGGTGCCGTATATGCGGCGGTTGTTTTGCCAGCCGGTTTCGATGAGAAGGTAGTGATGGTTGTCTTCGTCGAGGGCGAGGTAGGCGTCTGTATCGGGGTCTGTGCCTAAAAAGTCTAGGTAGTCTTGCAGGGTTTGAATGATCTTTTGTTGCAGGGTTAGGACGGGGGTAGCCATGTGACTATTTCCTCTTGTTCTGGGCTGAAGGTGAAAAGGCGAAGGATTTGATCTTCTAGCATGATGCTACCGCTTCTTCTTCGAAGACGGATTGGCGAACGGCGTCGGGGACGGCAAGGTAGAGTTTACGCTCTGGATCGTAGCGAGAAAGCAGGTGTTCGTACAGTACAAACTGGCCGATGGCTTCTTCTAGATCTTTCATTTCTGAGGGGCTGCGGAAGCTTTTGATTTCGATGGCAATTTTTCGATGCCTTTTTCTGCGGCAATTAGGCGTTCTGCACCCAAATCGACGAAGAGGTTTTTGCCTCTGGTGAGTTTTATCCGGTAGGGGTCGTGGGTGATTGTCCAGCCGTCTTTTTTGAGGGCTGTAATTGCGGTGGCATGGTAGAAGTCTCGGGCGGGCATGGGTTAGAGGTCGCCTTTGAAGGCGCGTTGGAGGAGAGAGTTGAAGAGGTCGTCTAAAGCTAATAAACTTTCTTTTTGATTGTTACTAGCGTGACTTAGGGACTTGCAAAAATTAGAATATCTCTTTTGTTGACACATAGGAGGAACAGAAATATCTAGTTCTTTCAAGATTCTCAGGTTTATATTTTTTTGGGCTACTTGAGGCGCTCTTTCTTCTATTATAGGTTGTAAGAAACTTAGCCAGCCTTGTACGTACTCAGTAGTCATTGAATCATTTGGTTTGAATCCAACAACACTGTCTGGAAAGCACGAGTCAAAAGCTAATATTC
>JBAUIB010000137.1:0-9708 GCA_049680585.1 Phormidesmis sp. | reverse complement strand
GCACATTGCGCAGGCGATACTGCTGCTCAATGTCTCCAGCAATCGAAGAATCTAGATCCAGCATCACCATACGGACCGATTCAATCGGTTCTGCATCATCGACAATCATCTGTATCCGGTCATCGCGGCGGTCTACCTTGCCCCATACCATCAGCCGCGAGTCGGGCTTAATGTGTTGCCCAATGCGGGCGTAGGCTTTAGGGAAGATCACGGCTTCACAGTGGCCGCTGAGATCTTCCATTTGCACGACGGCCATAGAGTCGCCTTTTTTGGTGGTGACTGGCTTGACGGTGCTGAGCATTACGATGGCGCTGAGGGTGACTTTCTCGGGTTGCTCTTCTAGCTCGGAAAGACTGATGGGTGCAAGAATTTTAGCGGAGCGCTGAATGTTCTTGAGCGGATGGTCGGAGATGTAGAAGCCGAGCAGTTCTTTTTCCAGCTTCAAGCGCTCTTGAGGCTCGTAGTCATCCACGGGCGGTGCCTTCGGGGCCGATTCGAAGGTATTGGCACCAGCAGGCAGATCAGTGGAGCCACCGCCAGCTAGCACGTCGAATAAGTTGCCCTGCCCGACTTCTCGATCTTTTGCTCGCGCCTGCGCCCAGTCTACAACCAGCTCTAGATCGTGCATGAGCTGCTGACGGTTAGCTTCTATACTCTCGAAGGCACCGGAAAGGATTAGGGCTTCGAGGGCTCTTTTGTTGACCGCACGGAGATCGACGCGATCACACAAATCCGCCAAAGACGTAAACTCACCGTCTTGACTGCGCGAGTGAATCAACGCCTCAATCGCCCCTAGCCCCACATTGCGAACCGCCGACAGCCCAAAAAGGATCTGCTTATCTAGCGGCGTAAAGTCCACCTCTGACTTATTCACATCCGGCGGCAGCACGCGAATACCCATGCTGATGCAGCTCGCAATGTACATCTGCACCTTGTCCTGATCGCCGCTAATTGCCGTCAGCAGCGCCGCCATATATTCGACCGGATAGTTCGCCTTTAGGTAAGCCGTCTGAAACGTGACAAATCCGTAAGCCGTTGAGTGAGACTTGTTGAAACAGTACTCAGCAAACAGCACCATCTGATCAAACAGATCGTTCGCACTTTTACGCGGGAAGTCATTTTTCCCGGCCCCTTCAATGAAGATCTCCCGGTGCTTCTCCATCTCTTTTATCTTCTTTTTACCCATTGCTCTACGCAACAAGTCGGCCTGCCCAAGCGAATAGCCCGCCAGATCTTGAGCGATCTTCATGATCTGTTCTTGATAGACCATGATGCCGTAGGTCTCTTTTAGGATAGGCTCTAAAATCTTATGAGCGTAGTCAATTTTCTCGCGTCCGTGCTTACGATTAATGAACTTGGGAATCAGCCCAGCATCTAAAGGCCCTGGCCGGTAAAGTGCCAATACTGAAGAAATATCTTCCAACCCAGAAGGCTTGAGATCTTTAACAATCTGCCGCATCCCGGAAGACTCTAGCTGAAATACCCCAGCCAGTTCACCGCCAGCCAACAGCTGATAGGTTGCCGGATCGTCTAGCGGCAGTGCGTCTAAGTCAATTTCAACGTCGTGCCGCGCCTCAATGTGGTTCACCGCTTTTTGAATCATGGTGAGGTTGCGCAGGCCGAGGAAGTCCATTTTTAATAGACCAATGGCCTCGACATCTTCCATGTAGTACTGGGTGATTACCGAGCCGTCGTTGTTGCGCTGCAAGGGCACGATGGTATCAAGCGGCTGCTCTGAAATCACTACGCCAGCCGCGTGCATGCCAAAGGTTTTGTTGGTGCCTTCAATAGTAATGGCGGTATCGATCCAGCGGCGGAAGGTGACAGCGGTGCCCGGAATCAGCTCGCCGCTGTCGTACTTTTCTTTGAAGTTGGGCTCTGGCGTGTCGTCAGAAATCATCACATTGAGCTTGGTGGGCTTGCCGCGAGAGACGGGGATGAGCTTGGCGAGCTTGTCTGATTCGTTGTAGGGAATGTCGAGCACGCGGGCAACGTCTTTGAGCACCGCTTTAGACGTCATGCGGTTGAAAGTGATAATTTGGGCGACGTGGTCGGTGCCGTACTTTTCGGTGACATATTCGATCACTTTTTCGCGCTTTTCGATGCAGAAGTCGGTATCCACATCAGGCATAGACTTACGCTCGGGATTGAGAAAGCGCTCAAACAACAGTCCGTGGTGGACCGGATCAATATTTGTGATGCCCATCGCATAGGCGACGAGCGAACCTGCCGCTGATCCTCTGCCGGGGCCAACAGAAATATCATTGTCTCTGGCAAATTTTATATAGTCCCATACCACCAAGAAATAGGTCGCAAAGCCCATCTGGTGCATCATGGCGACTTCATACTTCATTCGCGCTTGGTACTCGTCTGTGAGCGCCTCTCGGTTCGGAACGTTCATCCGTTCGAGCAAACCATCCCAGGCGACCTTTTCCATGTAACTCTCTTTGGTATGGCCCTCCGGAATCGGAAAGTTGGGAATTTGAGGGTTCCCCAATATGCTGTATTCCTCAATTTTGTCGGCAACCTCTACTGTTCGCGTGACCGCATCTTCAATCACATCAGGAGAGAGATGATCGCGAAATAGGCGGCGCATTTCTTCGGCTGACTTGAGATACTCTGTGCCGCTGTAGCGAAGTCTCTTATCTTCGGTAATCAGCTTGCCGGTTTGGATGCAGAGCAGCGCATCGTGGGCTTCTACATCTATACAAGAGATAAAGTGAGAGTCGTTCGTGGCAACAACTTTAATATCAAGCTCTTGGGCAATTCGAACAATCTCGACGTTGACAATGCGATCTTCAGGAGAGCCATGATCTTGAATCTCTAGATAAAAATCATCGCCGAGGAGATCTTTGTACCACTGAGCGACTCGGCGCGCGACATCTAAGCGCTTTTTTAAAATCGCCTGAGGGATCTCTCCGCCCAAACAGGCGCTGGTGATAATGAGCCCTTCGTGATACTGCTCTAGCAGCGCTTTGTTAATGCAGGGCCGTGAAAAAATGCCTTTGCCCTGAACGCCTTCTAGATGCGATACAGTTGTGAGCTTGACGAGATTTTTGTAGCCGATGTCGTTTTTGGCGAGGACTAGCTGATGGTATTTGGGGCGGCGTTCTTGCTTGGTGATGTCACCGTTGATGATGTACATCTCGTTGCCAATGATGGGCTTGATACCCTTCTTTTGGCACACTTTCAGCAGCTCGATCGCGCCGTACATGACCCCGTGATCGGTCAGCGCGATCGCCGTCATCCCCAATTCCAATGCCCGATCCACCAGCGGATCAATATGGCTAGCACCATCGAGCAAGCTGTAATCGCTGTGGATGTGCAAACCAACAAAAGACATAGAAGCTATTCTCCCTAATGAAGACGATTTCAGCAGCGCGGCGCGATATATAGCGGTATGCGGATGCATTTGTACACCGCGAGTCACTTGGCCCGTTGTCACGTAAGGCTTTTGCCAGAAAAAGTGTATTCAAGCCAAGCGACAAACGCTATAGTACAAATATACTTTCAAGCGGGCTGGTTTCAACTCGATCTGCTGACCATTTTTGATTAATTCATTTAACCACTATATATAGTAACCTTCTCATCTTTTTCTATCGCTCGAGCGCTAGGAGTAGCGCTTTATTTTTAACACTAACTGCCATCTGGCTAGCATCTAACGGTATCAGGCGTGGGTTTGAGCTGAAATGCATTGCCCTCAAGAAAGGGCATCGCTCTAAAGGTAGATGTCCTATCAAAAAACTTTGTCTAAATTGTTAATTTTCGTGACACGGATTTTATGACACGGATAGCGCGATTCGGTGTCAAACAGGATTTGCCGGTGGAGATTAGACGTCCGGAACTTTAAGCATTTTCTTTTCGTTAAAACTAAACCAAACGGACTAGTTTAGATATACTCAGATCTTAAAGCACAGAAAAAGAAGCACAGAAAAAGTGCAGAAAGCGTAGATCTCAAAAGTGCATAGCACACGCGCCCAAGGAACCTTTACATGACGGCCTCTTCGGACTCATCGACTGCTTTGCCTATTGCGCCAGCTCAGGCGGGCGTTTCTCGCTCACCGGATTCTCCACTGGCGATAGACTCGCGATCGCCTCGCAAACTGCTGGGCTGGTTAGTCTTAGTACTGCTAGCAGCGGGTGCTGGCTTCATTCTATGGCGAGCCTTTTTTGGGCGCAGTGAGCCAGCGATGCAGGGTCCGCCCGCTTTCCCGGTGGACGTTGAGCGACTACAGGAAGAATCGCTCGAAGATAGCTCTGAATATGTCGGCATCCTCGATGCTCAAGCCGGTGTGAGCTTACAGCCTGAAGCCGATGGCCGGGTGGTGCAGATCTTTGTCTCGTCGGGCGATCGCGTGGCCGCAGGCGACCCGATTATGCAGCTCAGTTCTCAGCGATCGCAAGCTGACTACAATGCCTCTCTCGCCAGCATCAGCGCTGCCAGATCCGCCAGAGATACCGCCCGCGCCCAGCTCCGCGCCGCCGAGGAACGCCAGGCCCAGCAGCAGGCAGATCTAGCGCTGCAAGAAACCGACTATGCGCGCACCCTGACGCTGGTAGAGCGAGGAGCCCTAGCGCAAGAGCAGCTTGATCAGGTAAAGCGCGATCGCACCGTCGCCCAATCCGCCCTCAGCTCCGCCGTGCAAGAAATCGACGCCTTAGCCGCCAGCCTCGAGCAAGCAGAAGCGACCCTGCAGCAGGCCAACGCCAACGCTAACGCCACTCAGCAAGATCTGCTAGACAAAACGGTTACCGCCCCAATTGACGGCATTGTCGGTGATATTCCCATCAAGCTAGGTGACTACGTGACCGCTGGCAGCCAGCTCGCAACCATCACCCAAAATCAAGATTTAGATCTTGAAATCGCAGTGCCTATAGACGAATCGTCTAGGCTACGCGCGGGCCTTCCGGTAGAGCTGATGCTATTCGGCTCCGATCAAGTGATCGCCACTGGCGCGCTTCAATTCATCTCTCCCACCACCGATCCGGGTACTCAAACTGTTCTTGCCAAGGCCCGTTTTTCGGCCCCTAGCCAGCCCCTGCAAAACGATCAGCGTCTAGAGGTCCGCATTGTTTGGGACGAGCGTCCCGGTATCCTGATTCCGACCACCGCCATTTCTCGCATGGGTGGCGAAACCTTTGTCTTTGTCCCAGGCGAGCCCGACCCATCTGCTGAAGGCCAGACGGGCGCTGCTGGCAGCGGAGCCGATGACTCAACCGAAGGCGCAGCGGGTGGAGCCGCTCAAGGTCCCCCATCAGTTGGCCCCCCATCGGGTGTCGGCGCTCAAGCCGAAGGCCCTCCCCCGGTCGTCGCCAGGCTCAAAGCCGTGAAGCTAGGCGATCTCCAAGGCAATGAATACCAGGTGCTAGACGGTCTCAACCCAGGAGATACCGTGATCACCTCCGGCCTTCTCAACCTGCAAGACGGCGTACCGATTGACATACAGCCTGCCGACAGTCGTAAAACTAATGAATCAGAAGCGATGACCAGCGAGTAGGCAACCGCCTGACTCACAATCGATCACGTAATTTTGCCTAACGTCTCAATCCCCCATTCGGCTGAGCAATGTTTGTTAACTACTTTATCAAGCGGCCCGTCTTCGCCACCGTCTGCGCGCTGATTATGCTGCTCATGGGCGCAGTGAGCATTCCAACCCTGCCCATCGCTCAGTACCCAGACATCAGCCCCACGCAGATCAATGTCAGCGCCCGCTACACTGGCGCCGATGCGGAAACCGTCGAGCGCGGTGTGACCACCCTCATTGAGCGGCAGATCAACGGTGTGGAGGGCATGCGCTACATCACCTCCAACAGCAGCAACGACGGGGCTAGCAACATTGTCGTCACCTTCGACTCTTCTCGCGACAAGGACATTGCTGCGGTCGATGTGCAAAACCGGGTGTCGCTAGCAGAACCGCAGCTGCCTGAGGCGGTTCGCCAAACGGGGGTCACGGTTGCCAAGCAAACCAGCAATATTTTGCTGGCGATGAGTCTGTATACCGAAAATGATGAGTACGAAGATGTCTTTCTCAGCAACTACGCCGATCTGTATATTGCTGATGCGCTGCGCCGGGTAGATGGTGTCGGCGACGTGCAGATCTTTGGTGAGCGCACCTACGCAATGCGCCTGTGGCTCGATCCTCAGCGCTTAGCGAGCCGGGGGCTGACGGCGGACGATGTCGTCAGCGCGCTGCAAGAGCAAAACATTCAAGTCGGTGCGGGGCAAATTGGTCAGCCACCGACCCCTACCGATCAGAATTTTCAAATCGACCTGCGGGCCGAAAGCCGCCTGCAAAATGTCGATGAGTTTGAAGATCTGGTGCTAAAGACAGGGGAAAATAATCAGCTGGTTCGCCTGCGGGATGTGGGCCGCGCTGAACTAGGTGCTGAGCGCTACAGCTCTTTTCTGCGCTTTCGCGGCAAAGAGGCGATTGGTCTGGGTATTTTTCAGCTGCCGGGCAGTAACGCCTTAGAGGTGGCTGCTGGCGTAAAAGAAACGATGGCAGAGCTATCGGCAGACTTCCCGCCGGGGATGAAGTATGGCATTGGCTTTGATACGACTGAGTTTGTACGGCAGTCACTGGTGAGCGTGCTGTGGACGCTGATTCAGGCGATTGGGCTGGTGGTGCTGGTGATCTATATCTTTTTGCAAGATTGGCGAACGACTGTGGTCCCGGCGGTGACGATTCCGGTCTCGCTGATCGCGACTTTTGCAATCATTAAGCTCTTTGGCTTTTCGATCAACAGCCTGACGCTGTTTGGCCTGACGCTGGCCACTGGCATGGTGGTTGACGATGCCATTGTGGTAGTAGAAGATATCAGCTCAAAAATCAACAAGCGCGGGCTTAATCCAGTCCAGGCCGCGATCGCCGCGATGGAAGAGCTGACCGGGGCAGTCATTGCCACCTCGCTGGTGCTGATGGCGGTATTTGTGCCAGTGGCGTTTTTCCCAGGCACGACAGGGGCGCTGTACCGCCAGTTTGCGCTGACGATTGCCTTTGCGATCGCCATCTCCACATTCAATGCCCTCACCCTGACACCGACCCTCTCCGGCCTGCTGCTCCGGCCAAAAAGAGAGCCCACTGGCTGGCGCGCTAGAATTTTCACGCCCTTTAACAATGGGCTGGACTGGCTGCGCGATCGCTATGGCCAGACGCTCAACACCCTGACCCGATTTAAGCCCTTTGTCCTCGCTGCCTTTGTCACCTCACTGGTGCTGACTGGCTGGCTCTATACGACTGTCCCCTCTGCCTTTTTGCCCGATGAGGATCAGGGCTATTTTATTACGCTCTTTCAGGGGCCAGAAGGCGTTTCGCTGAGCTACACCAGCGAGGTGATGCGCGAAGCTGAAGAGCTGCTTTTAGAGCAGCCAGAAGTAAGGGCGACCTTCGCGGTAGGCGGCTTTGGCTTTAGCGGCAACACTGCCAACAGCGGCGTTATCTTCACCACCCTTAATCCCTGGAGCGAACGTTCCGGCCAAGATAGCTCAGCCTTTGGCATTATTGAGCGAGTGCGCGGCCCGCTGATGGGGACGACTGAAGCGAGAGTGCTGCCAGTGAACCCACCCGCGATTCAAGGGCTCAGCAGCTTTGGTGGCTTCGAGTTCCAGCTGCAGGACCGGCGCGGCAATGCCGGCTTAGACAATTTGGTGGCTAGCATGGGTGCAATTATGGGCGCTGCCAATCAAAATCCTCAGCTCAGCTCTGTGTTTAGCACCTACGCAGCCAGCACGCCGCAAATTGCGATCGCCGTCAACCGCGATCAGGCAAAAGCGCTAAACGTTAATATCGACGATATCTTCAGCACCCTGCAAACCAATCTGGGGTCGCGCTACGTCAACGACTTTAACCTAGAGGGCCGCACCTACCGAGTGTACGTCCAAGCCGATCAGCAGTACCGCTCTACGCCCAGCGATATTGACAATCTGTATGTGCGATCGCTCGATGACCAGCTTATTCCGATGGGCAACCTCATCACCACCACCGATAGCGTCGGTGCGCAGACGATCAACCACTACAACCTTTTTCGCTCAATTGCGATCAATGGCCAGCCCGCATCGGGCGTCAGCTCTGGGGCCGCTATCGAAGCGATGGAAGGCGTGGCTGAGCAAGTGCTACCAGCGGGCCTGGGCTATGAGTGGTCCGGCACCGCGCTCGAAGAAATTGAAGGCGGCAATCAGGCCCCGATTATCTTTGGCTTGGGCATTATTCTGGTTTTCTTAGTGCTGGCCGCCCAGTACGAGAGCTATGTCGATCCGGTAATTATTCTGTTTGCGGTGCCGCTGGCTGTCTTTGGTGCACTGCTGGCACAGACGCTGCGGGGCTTGCCTAACGACATTTACTGCCAGATTGGGCTGGTGATGCTGATTGGCCTTGCTAGCAAAAACTCTATTTTGATTGTGGAATTTGCCAATCAACTGCGGGAGCAAGGACTGTCTATTCCCAAAGCCGCGCTAGAAGCGTCGCAGCAGCGTATGCGGCCGATCTTAATGACGGCAATCTCTACGCTGAGCAGTATTTTCCCACTGATGATTGCTACCGGGGCGGGCGCTGGCAGCCGTCAATCGTTGGGTACGGCTGTCTTTGGTGGAATGCTGGTCGCGACGCTCCTCAGCCTGTTTGTGGTGCCGATTCTCTATATTGTTATCAAGCAGCTCAGCGATCGCCCCAGCACTCAGCCTGCTGCTCCTGGCTCCGGTGGGAACGGCTCTGATGGGAATGGCTCTGGTGGAAGCGGTGCTGATGGCAGAGGCGTTCGTCGCGATACCGCCACTCCTGCAAATGCTTATCCCAGCGAGGTTTGACCGCCTGTCTTTTGACTATTACTCCAACACATCTGCAAGATGAAGAACTAAGCGTTTTTCCTAATTTTGCAAAGTGTTATGGCAATCTATCAGGTTTGTAAAACTGTTCTGACTAGCGTCGCGATCGCCAGCGCAGCGGTAATCACGACTAGCTGCAGCGGTGGACATTCGGCTCATCTCGAGAGCAATGCTCAAGAAGGCCGCGAAAGCACGGCTACAGACGTGCTCGCTTCAGAGACCGCTGCAGCGCAGACCGCCGAAGAAACAGACGGCAGTGCACCCCATTCAGAGATGGATCACTCAGAAATGGAGCAAGGTGAAGCCACCGACCACAGCGACCATCATGACAAAACGCTCGAAATTCCTGCTGGCGTGCCCGTTCCGTCTGTCACCATTCAAGTGGACGCTGATGAAGTACGCGGTTGGAACCTGCAGGTAGAGACGACTGACTTTACCCTAGCGCCCGAAAAGGTCAACGGCGAAAGCAGTCCTAATGAGGGCCATGCCCATCTCTACATCAACGACGAGCCGATGCAGCGCATCTACAGTAACTGGACGCATCTACTCACGCTGCCGGCTGGCGAAACCGAAGTTCGCGTCACGCTCAACGCCAATGGCCATGAAACGCTGAGCACCGAGGGCAACCCCATTGAGGATACCGTTGTCGTTGAGGTTCCCCCCTCAGCGCCTGCAAACTAGCCTGTTCTTCCTAGCGAATACAAAACCTCTATGCTAAGCCGAGTCTGAGCTATGCCGAGTTTGACAGATCTATGGTTGGTTGCGGCCCTGGGTTTTCTGGGGAGCTTTGGCCACTGTGTGGGCATGTGTGGGCCAGTGACGGTGGCCTTTGCCCTCTCGGCTGATCAGCAATCAGCGGCTGAGCGATCGCAGCCTTGGTTTCATCT
>JBAUIB010000136.1:0-4636 GCA_049680585.1 Phormidesmis sp. | reverse complement strand
CAGAGAATCGAGCAATCGTCACTTCTGGAAAGACCATTTTTAGATCTTCATCGGCGAGCAACGACCTGTAGTTTTCTAGTGGTTCATGCACGTCAAGTTTGCGATACCAGGCTTCGGCAAACTCACGAACTTCAGCTTGGGAGAGGGGTGCTATGGCAGTAGTTGTCATCTTTTGGGTCGAGATATAGGAACAGAATTATTTTCAACAGGATTGTGATGCCAGTGGTATTGAGTTTTGCTCTCGCTTAACTCAATCTATAGGTCAATCTACAGGCCAATCTATAGACCGACTGAACCACACAGTTCTTCTATGGCTTCTGGCTGGATGTCGCCCTCAATGACAACATCTAGTAGGAATGGGCCGTCATGAGCAAGTGCCTTTTGAATGGCTGGACCTATGGCTTCGGGTGTCTCAACTCGAATAGCCTCGACCCCCATAGAGCGGGCCAGTTCATCAAAACGAATCGCGGGACGTGAGAGATCGAAACTCAGCGGGAAGCTGTGAGTCGGAATGGATTCTTCTTCCCAGAACTGCTGAATATTTAACTGGAGCAGTTTGTAGGAACGATTGTTGCAAATGACAAATTTAGCGTCTACGTTGTAGCGGGCGGCTGTCCATAGCGCCTGGATGGTATACATACTGCCACCGTCGCCGGTAAAGCCCACCACTGTTTTATCAGGATTAGCTAGTTTCAGCCCAATAGCCCCGGGAATACCGACGCCCAAAGAGCCACCGCGAGTCACGAAGTAATGCCCTGCTTGGCGCGGCGGTAAGTATCGAGTCAGCGCGGGTGAGGAGGTGAGGGCCTCATCAAACACAATCGGATCGGCGGGCAGCTGATCGGCTAAGGCTTTCATAAAGCCAGAGAAGTGGAGATGACCGTCAGCTTCAGTCGTGCGATCGCCTGCCAGCGATTTTTGCAAAGCTGTGTCCTTAGCCGCTGCCAGCGCCTGCTTTCGCTCAATTGCCTGCTGCCGCTGTTCCTGGCTTTGCATCGCCTTGATGGCTTCTGCTAAAAGCGTCAGCGTCATTTTGGGATCTGCAACAACACCTATATCAACCGGATGGTTTTTGGCAATTTCGTAAGCATTAAGGTCAATATGCAAGACTTTGGCATCTGGCGCAAAGATATCACCTACTTCTGGAAACACCTCAGGCAGTATATAGGTGCCGCATACTAGGTTGACATCCCCCCGCTGCAGTGTCGGCAAACTACTGCTGCCAAACATATGCCCCGTTGCGCCTTGATAGAGAGGATGGGTGGTGTCCATGTTAAGTTCACCAGAATCTACGTCGCGAACCTCAGCGCCTAGCAATTCGGCCACTTTCGTCAGCGCTTCTTGTGCCCCAGAGTAAGCTACACCATCGCCTACGTACAGCATTGGCTGAGCCGCATTTATCAGTAGCTGAGCCATTTCCTGGACAGTGGATTCGCTGGGCACTACTCGAGTAGAGGGCAGGGACGTCGGCCGCACAGGCTCTGCTGCAATTTCATTTAAAATGTCTTGCGGTAAACAGATATACACTGGGCCCATTGGTGGGGTAGCAGCAATTTTGGCTGCCCGGCGCAGGACTCTGAGCAATGAGGCTGAATCGGACACCATTGTTGCCCATTTAGTCACTGGCTCGGCAATGGCAACTAGATCTGCTGACATTTGGGCATCGAGAGCCTGATATTTGATGCCAGCATCACCGCCAATCACCACTAATGGTGCGTGACCGTGCATAGCCTGATACATCGCACCGACGGCATTGCCCAAACCAGGAGCGCTGTGAATTTAGACTATTGTGGGTTTTTGGGTCGCGCGAGCATAGCCATCAGCGGTCATGAGAGCAACACTTTCTTGTAGTGTCAGCACGTATTTTAACTGAGGATACTCTGCTAGAGCGTCAATGAATCCTTGCTCAACGGTGCCAGGGTTTCCAAATATGTACTCTACGCCATCCGCGATAAACTGTTCTAGAATCGCGTAATGACCGGTTTTTCCTGTCATAATGACTGCCTATTGGTAATATAGCTTTGGCCACTTAGCTCACTACATGAGTGATTACTAGAACCGTTACGTGCTGCGGGCTAGGTGGCTATAAAACGGGTTTGTGAGAGCGGGTTTATAAGAGAAGCTTTGTAAAAGCAAAATACAGCTTCCTTACCAGCCGTAGCGCGTCAACCCATTTTCTAGAACTTCTACCATTTTCTCTCCGGTGAGATAGGAGTCTGGCGTGGAGCGTCCGGTGATAAAAGGATAGTCAACAATAACTGAGGTTTCTTTGCCGAAGTTGCCGACATAAGCCCCTTCTGGACCAGTAGCATCGCGCAAAATGTACTCCAATGGATAAGGCGGTGGCCCCATGTTAAAGTCAGTGCCCATAAAGCCAGTCCCGTCATGATAGTCGTATTCTTTACAGTGGCCGGTTACATGCTTGGCCCAAATCAGGCTCTTGCGGTTCTCCAGTTCGCGGGCAAAGGCTAGGCAAGCTACGCCGTAGCATTCCGCGCCAATGGGCTTGCCCATTCTATGAAAGCTAAGAATAATGTCGTGGATTCGCTGATTATTAGCCAAATCAACAATAGGGCCGCTGCCGCCGACAATGAGCAGTGCATCGTACTGTGAAAGATATTCTCTTTCGACCTTGGCAACTTGACTATAGTAGTCTTCTAGATCTCGAATCAAGCTGGGTGAGCTGAAATAAGGCATTTCAGGCAAGACTTCAGCAATATTGAGCGGATAGTTTAGTCGAGGTGAGCGGTCAATCTCTTTTACCTTTTCGGCGACTTCTGGAGAGGTGACGCTTTTACCTAATGGTGGATCAATATAGTCTGGATCCATGCTAGTGCAGCGTCAAGACTAAGAATGAGGGAAGGCAACAATGCTGCGGTCAGTAGCGTCGGATAGGAAAAAGCGATTATTCCTATGCCGAAAAGATACATCGTCCGGCTCAGTGAAGCAGAACGAGATGAACTCCGAACCGTCATCAAGCAACTCAAAGGCAGCAGTCAAAAAGTTCGACGCGCTCAAATTCTATTGAAAGCAGATGCAGACGGCTCAAACTGGACCGATGCGCGAATTTCAGAAGCGTTTTGCTGTCGCCCTCAGACTGTCGAGAATATCCGCAAACGGCTAGTGACCCAAAGCTTTGAAGCTGCGCTTAATGGTATCAAGCGCACTCAGCCGCCGACAGAAAAGTTGCTCGATGGGGAGCAAGAAGCTCAGGTGATTGCGTTGCGTTTGGGGGCAGCGCCGAAAGGCTATGCCAACTGGTCGTTGCGCTTACTGGCGCGCAAAGTCGTTGAACTCGGTATTGTAGAGTCAGTCAGTCACGAAACAGTACGTCAGACACTGAAAAAAACGGCATGACCAACCGCAAGATAGCGTACTGGGTGATACCGCCTGAAGCCGATGGCGAGTTCGTCGCGCATATGGAAGAAGTTCTCGACGTCTACGCCCGTCCGTATAACCCAGCGTGTCCGGTCATTTGTATGGACGAACAACCAGTACAGCTGCACAAAGAGACTCGGCAACCTATCGAGGCAACCGCGAAGCATCCCAAACGAGTTGACTACGAATACGAGCGAGCCGGGACAGCGAGTATTTTTATGTTTACAGAACCGTTGGTCGGTTGGCGACAAGCACCCGTGCGAAAACGCCGCACGAAGATGGACTGGGCCACGGAAGTCGCGTTTTTGATGGAAGGTCGTTATGCCGATTGCCCAACGGTGGTGCTGACTTGCGATAATCTCAACACGCACACCAAAGGTGCTTTCTACGAAACGTTTGAGCCAGAGCGAGCTCGCCAGTTAGTGCGACGTATCGAATTTTGTTACACCCCAAAGCATGGCAGCTGGTTGAATGTGGCAGAGAACGAACTGAGCGCGATGACGCGGCAGTGCGTGGATGGCAGACGCTTTGGCGATATCGAAACGCTGCGTGATCAGATTGCTGCTTGGTCAACCGACATCAACAACACTCAACGCGGCGTCGATTGGCAAATGAAAGTTGAAGATGCGAGACATAAACTGACTTCCATCTACCCTCAAATTAAGCTTTGACGCTGCACTAGTTCTGCACTGATGAAAGATACCCGTGAGTTGCTAGAGACGGTTCGCACTGAAGTAAAGGATTTTCATAAGACTCTAAAATGATTGGAAAGTCTACGACTGGCAACGATTTCTATGGCTGTGTGCGGTATGCACTGGATGAAGAAAAGGGTCTCAAGCAGGCGCACATCATCGGGGGCAATACCATCGGCAGCAGTGCAGCTGAACTTTCTGCTGAATTTGCTCAAAACCAGCGAGCAAAACCCTACATTAAAAATCCGGTTTGGCACATTGCTTTGAGTTCGCCGATGCACGAACAGTTGAATGATGCCCAGTGGCAGCGGGTGGCGATCGCCTATCTAGACATCATGGAGCTGGAGAGGAACAACCATCAATATGTGGTCATTCGACACCATGATGAGCCGCAGGGCCACGTCCATATTGTGGCAAATCGTATCGGCGAAGATGGTAGCGTTCATCATCTCCGTTGGGACAGGTTGAAAACGATTCAGGCAACCCGAGCATTAGAGGAGAAATTTGATTTTCTATTGACCAAGCCAGGAGAAAGCTTTCGGCAGCAGGTGCGATCGCTCATTGAT
>JBAUIB010000135.1:0-5841 GCA_049680585.1 Phormidesmis sp. | reverse complement strand
TACGGTTTTGGCTCAAGTCAGCGTACTTGACTGCGCCAATGCCCACCTTTTCTGCTGCATTTTGAATAAATGCGTCGGATTCTGTTCTTTCTTCGGCGGCTAAGCGCTTTTTAATATCGGCGCGAGTGCGGGCGATCGCCTCATCCAACAGATCCTTTAAAGGCACCGCTTCTCCGGAGCGAGACTTTAGGCGCTTGCCATCTTCACCCTGCACTAGGCCAAACGGCGCATAGCTCAGCTCCACGGTTTCAGGAATCCACCCGGCTCGCCGCGCCACCTGGAAGATCTGCGCGAAGTGGTTAGACTGTCCCGCATCAGTGCTGTAAATAATCCGTTCAGCTTTGTCTTCATTAATGCGGTAGCGAATCGCCGCTAAGTCTGTGGTGGAGTAGTTGTAGCCTCCGTTAGACTTCTGGACAATCATCGGCAGCGGCTCACCGTCTTTGTTGGTAAAGCCTTCCAAAAAGACGCACTTCGCGCCATCGTCTTCTACTAAGAGCCCGGCTTTGTCGAGATCTGTGATGACCGCAGGCAAGCGCGGATTGTAAAAAGACTCGCCTCGATCAATAATGTCTTCTGAAATATTCAACAGATCGTAGATTTTACGGTAAGCGCGTTTAGAAAGCTGACAAACGTTCTGCCAAGCCTCCAACACATTGGCATCGCCCGCTTGCAGCTTCACCACCGCCTGCCGCGCGGTCTCTTTAAACGTTTCATCCTCGTCAAAGCGCCGTTTGGCCTGCCGATAAAATGTTGCCAAATCGCCAGAGCTTGCCGCTTCAGCCGCCGCCTGCGGATCGGGATAGGCTTCTTGCAAGTAGGCGATCAGCATGCCAAATGGCGTTCCCCAATCACCAATGTGGCTGACCTTTTGCACATCGTGACCGAGAAACTCTACAACCCGCGCAAAGCACTCGCCGATCACGGCTGGTCGCAAGTGGCCCACATGCATTTCTTTCGCAATGTTGGGGCTAGGATAGTCAACGATAATCTTTTGCGGTGGGTCAGCTTTGGCAATGCCGAGGCGATCGCTCTGATGCATTGCCTTTAGCTGCTGCTCTAAATACGCCGTCTTCAGCTTAAAGTTGATAAACCCCGGTCCGGCGATAGAGGGCGGTTCGCAAATGTCTGAAACGTCTAATTTTTCCGTGATTTGGGTGGCGATCGCTCTGGGATTACTTTTCAGCGGCTTTGCTAGCGACATTGCCACATTCGCCTGATAGTCGCCAAACTTAGGATTGTTGGTACTTACCAGCAGCGGATCGGCGCTTTGATACTCATCGCCAAATGCTTCTGCTAGTGCCGACTGCACAGCCTTTCTAAGTTTAGTTAGCGTTGATTTCATAGCGATCGCTGGATTCTTTCAGGGGCAATTAGCCTAATCATGATATAGCCTTACCCCATTCGCTACGACTCATCCTTTCAAACTGCCATAACCTACCGCTTTTACGACACAATGTAAGCAAGCTAACGATATAGCAAGCCTTATGGAACGTCTGGAAACCATCAAAGCAAAGCTAATAGATATCAAGCCATATCTCCAGCGCGAACATCATATTACAGAGTTAGGCATCTTCGGCTCCTATACCAGGGGCGAGCAGGCCAACGACAGCGATGTAGATATCTTGGTTGAATTCGATCCAGACTACAAACTGGGTCTCATCACATATGGTCAAATCGAACATTACATTAGTAGCCGCCTAGGCATCGAAGTTGATCTGGTGATGAAGCGGGCACTCAAACCCTACATTGGCAAAAGAATTTTGAAGGAGGTCATTTACCTTTGGTCAGACGAGACATCCGAGACTATCTCAATGACATCTTGACTTAATATCGACCTAGCAGAAAGTTTTGTCCAAGGGCTCACCTTCGATGACTTCAAAGCCGACGACAAAACCGTTCTAGCTCTAACCCGCGCCATAGAGATCGTTGGCGAAGCGACCAAACAGCTTCCGATTAATCTGACGCAACAGTACCCTGATATTGATTGGAAGCAGATAGCCGGTATGAGAGATAGGCTAGCTCACGCGTACTTTGGCATCGATCTTGACATCGTGTGGAATACTACTCACGAAGAGCTACCTAAACTGAAGCCTGTCATACGAACATTGTTAGACTATCTGATGACTACCGAGGTCATAGACGACTAACCCTCTCCATGCTGCAAAAACCGACAAGAGAACAAATCGCTGCTTGCCGCGGCGAAACCATGCCCGATATCATCGCCCCTAACCTCGAAGTCCTCTTCTGCGGCATCAATCCCAGCCTATACAGCATTGCCATCGGCCATCACTTCGGCAGACCCGGCAACCGCTTCTGGAAAGCGCTGCACAAAGCAGGCATTACTCCGCGCCTTTATGACCCCAGCGAAGATGCTGCTCTGATAGAGCTCGGCTACGGCATCACCAACATGGCCCCTCGCGCCACCGCCCGCGCTGACGAACTCAGCAAAGCTGAAATTCAGGCAGGCCGTGAACTTTTGGCTGGCAAAATCAAAAAATATAAACCCAAATGCCTCGCGTTTCTAGGCATTACCGCCTACCGTATTGCCTTCGCGCAGCCAAAAGCCAAGATTGGTCCGCAGCCCGACTGGGAAGGGACACAGGTATGGGCGCTGCCTAATCCCAGTGGCTTGAATGCTCATTATCAAGTCGATGACTTAGCTGAGGTGTACAGCCAGATAGCCAACACACCATTATAGCAGCCGGTCATCTATAGAATCCTTATTTTTATGAAACCTCATTTTAAAGTCTAGGTAAGGTTTCGGTTATGGCTGATCATTCAGCTTGCTCTCATCTGTTTTACTCTGCTAAGTGTTTTATGAATACACAGGTGCTCAGGGATGCAATTTAATCAACGTGCGCTGCCTTCGTTTGATCTGGCAGTCGGTGGCAGACAGTAGGGCAGCAGACAGTGCGCTGTGCGCCTATGGTGTCGAGCCAGACACGTCGGTGTGTGTGTGAATTAAGGCTACTTTTCTTAGCCTTCTACCTCTCTTAGCTTTTTGGTATCATGCCCCACAAAATATTTCGCTTCAAAGCGGCTAGGATTGCGCTGGCTGCGATTGCCTGCCTATTGTGTTTGCTCTATTCTGGCTGGACTCAGAGTGCGATTGCCCATTCTAGCGGCCAAAGCTATCTGTACTTTCAAATTGCAGAAGAAAGCGTCAGTGCCCACGTAGCCGCGCCTTTGCAGGACCTAAACGAGTTGCTCGCTCTGGAACTGCCCGCTGAAAGAGTGACAAATGCTGAGCTAGCGCCCGCTCTTGAAAAGATTCGAAGCTATGTTGAGCCGCATGTAGACGTGCAGTGCCCGCCCCAGAACTGCGAGCTGACATTTACTGGTAGAACAAGTTTAAATAACACCGAAAGCGGCCAATTTTTTCAACTTTACTACGATATTGGCGGCTATGAGCAAATGCCCGAGGCTCTGCAGGTCTCTTACGACGTGATTTTGGCGGATAAGCCAGAATTCACTAATCTAATGCTGGTAGACAACAACTGGCAGACAGGCACCTTTGATGAAGAAGCTAATGTGGTTGCGACCTACAGCAAAGCAGGCGAAGTGAAAACGCTGGATTTGACCTCTGGCAGCTTTTTACAGGGCTTTTTGGCCATTGTAAAGTTGGGCGTGGAGCACATTTTAGAAGGCATTGACCATGTGCTCTTTTTGGTGGCGCTACTGCTGCCCTCTGTGGTCCGCCGGGAAAATGGCCGGTGGCAGCCGGTGGGCAAGTTTTCAACCTCGTTTGTCCATATTTTAAAAATTGCGACGGCTTTCACAGTCGCTCACAGTATCACGCTGGGCTTGGCGACTTTGCAGATTGTAGATCTACCCTCGCGATGGGTGGAGTCGATCATCGCGGTGTTCATTGGTCTGGCGGCGCTGGATATTTTTTACCCGATCTTCAGGCGGCGCATTTGGCTGGTGATTTTTGTCTTTGGGCTGTTCCACGGGTTTGGTTTTGCTAGCGTACTGGCTGATTTTGGGGTGACTAGCCAGCATGCTGTGCTATCGCTGCTGGCTTTTAACCTAGGAGTTGAGCTGGGTCAGCTGGTGATTATTGCGGTGGTTTTCCCGGTGCTGTACTTGCTGCGCAAGCAGCTGTTTTATTCTCGGTTCGTCCTCAAAATAGGGGGGATGCTTCTGGGGGTGATGTCGCTGTATTGGCTGATAGAGCGAGTATTCGACGTTAACATTCGCATACTGCCGCTCTTTCAAGGACTGTTCGCATAATGGATTTTGCCTGGTCGGCCGAACAGCTAGCGCTGGGCGATCGCATTCGCGACTTTGCCCGATCGCACTTAAATACTGACCTGATAGAACGCGACCATCAGGGCAAGTTTTCGCGAGAGAACTGGCAAAAGTGTGCTGACTTTGGAATCCAAGGGCTGTGCATGCCCGAAGCGTATAGCGGTACCCCCGAGCAGGACTTGATGACGACGGTGCTGGCAATGGAAGCGCTGGGCCAGGCTTGCGAAGACAGTGGCCTGACCCTAGCGCTCAACACTCAAATTTGGACAGTGCAAATGCTGTTGCTGCTGTTTGGCTCGGATGATCAAAAGCAGCGCTACTTGCCGCCGATGTGCAAAGGAGAGTGGATTGGGGTGCATGCGCTGAGCGAGCCAGCGGCAGGCTCAGATGTGTATAGCCTGACGACGCGGGCGGTGCCCTGCGAAGGGGGCTATCGACTGACGGGGCGCAAAAAGTTTGTCACGGGCGCGCCCATTTGTGATGTGGCGCTGGTTTTTGCGACTAGCGAGCCGAGCCTGGGCAAATGGGGGATCAATGCGTTTTTAGTTGAGCGCGATACTCCTGGCGTGAGCCTGGGGCCGAGCCAAGCCAAAATGGGACTGCGAACGGTGCCCTTTGGCGAGATCTTTTTAGACGATTGTTTTGTGCCGGAAGACAATCGGCTGGGGCCAGAAGGGGCTGGGTTTAGCATTTCTCACAGTTCGCTGGAGTATGACCGATGCTTTACCTTGGCCAGTCAGCTAGGGGCGATGGCGCGACAGTTAGAGAAAACGATTGACTACGCTAAGTCGCGCGAGCAGTCGGGCCAGCCGATTGGGAAGTTTCAGTCGGTGTCTAACCGGGTGGCAGATATGAAGCTACGGCTGGAGATGGCAAGACTGTTGATGTACAAGGTGGCCTGGCTCAAGCAACAGGGTAAGAGCGCGATGTTAGAAGCGTCGCTGCTGAAGCTGCATTTGAGTGAGGCGTCTGTGGCCTCGGGGCTAGATGCGGTGCGGATACATGGCGGCAATGGCTATTTGACCGAGTGTGAGGTGGAGCGCGATTTGCGCGATGCGGTGGGCAGCGTGATCTATGCGGGCACGTCAGATATTCAGCGAAATATCATTGCGCGAACGTTAGGACTCTAGAGAGAAAAGCCAGCCGATGATTTATCTTCTTTCTCAAATCCTAGACCGATCAGCTGAGCGGTTTCCCGAACGTGAGGCATTTTGCTGTGAGGGGAAAGGAATTACCTACGCAGAGCTGTTACGGCGGGCGAATGGGCTGGCTCACTGGCTGGTGACCAATGGCGTGAGGCGCGGCGATCGCGTGGGCATTTACCTCAACAAGAGCCTGGAGAGTGCGATCGCCCTATACGGCATTTGGAAAGCGGGCGCGGCCTATGTGCCGCTCGATCCCAGCGCGCCCATCTCTCGTAATCGCTACGTGATTGAGCACTGCGGCATTCGCCACCTAATCGAGTGCATCTCACTTTTGCACCCTTGCCTTTGAAAACTGCCCGTTAAGATAAGCGGTTCGATGCTTGAGGACCTGTGGCACATTTGCTTGCTTCCATTGTGCCCCAGATATCTTGACCCGTCTGCC
>JBAUIB010000134.1:0-2667 GCA_049680585.1 Phormidesmis sp. | reverse complement strand
TAATGACTACGTGACTAAGCCCTTTCGATTTGAAGAGCTATTGGCTCGAATGAAGGTACAGTTGCGTGACCGCCAAGGTCAAAAACAGCTAACAACTGAAACAGTATTAAAGGTAGGAGACCTCTCTCTCGATCTAATCAGCAGACAGGCCAGTGTCAGTGGCCACCTTGTCGAGTTATCAGCTCGTGAGTTTGTTTTAGCCGAAGTACTGCTAAGGCATCCAACGCAGGTAATGAGTAAAGAACAACTATTGAATCGCGTTTGGGGCTATGACTATGACCCTGGCTCTAATGTTATTGAGGTTTACATCCGACATCTCCGCCGAAAATTCGGTAGTAGCTATATCGAGACAGTTAGAGGCATGGGGTACCGGCTACGGAGCCATAAGTAGTCATGCAAAATCAATTACAAAAGACTCTGCCTTAACTGGTCGAAAATCAAGGCTTTACCTAAATCTTATTTTATAATTAATTCTGCCCAGGTACTTAAGAAGGTAGCTGTCTATTTTCCAGATAGAGAAAACTGTGATAGATTTCAAATTATTCTAGCCTGACCCCTGTAGGAAAGGTCGTAATGCCGACAGACGAAACGCTGCCCTTATTAGTAGAACTTGGCCGAAAGCTATCGGTGCTGACGGAGCGTGTCGAGACGGTAGAGGCGGAGAATCAAGCGTTGAAAACCGAGAATCAGGCACTGAGGGCCGAAAATAGAGCCCTCAAAGCGCTGCTGCACCAGCAGAGTGATGCAAAATCTTCAAAAGCTCCGAAGTTCACAGAGAACTACAGCGTCGATAAGCACAAAGGCAAGCAGAAAAGCAAGCGGGGCAAGCAAGCCACGGGACGCCGGGCTCAAGATAGCAAACTAGAGCTGGTGGCAGGGGATGTCGATGTGTATGAGCAGGGTGTCCCCCAATCGAGGTGTGTAGAGCGTCGCGTGCAGTATGGCTGGCGACTTATTGATGGCCAAGCCCGGTACATTTGCTACCACCTCTATGCGCTACCCGAGAGCAAACAGCTACCTGAGGTGGCAGGGCTGCGCAACTGTCGGAGTGAGTATGGTTTAGAGATCATCCTCACGGTCGCCTTCCTGCACTATTGGAGCGGGCTATCGCTGGATCATGTTTGTGGCGTGGTCGAATTCTTTACGGGCTTGGCCTTGAGCAAATCGCAGGCGAATGCGCTGTTGAATCAGCTCAGTGCGGATTGGGATGACCAATACGACACGATAGCTGAACTGCTATCCCGGCAGATGGTGATTTACATTGATGAGACCGGCTGGAAAGTCGGGGCCGATAGCTGCTACACCTGGGCGTTTTCAACCGCGATGCATGTGTTGTTTCGCTGTGGTGTCGGTCGGGGCAAAGCGGAAGCCGAAGCCATCTTGGGTGAGCAGTTTCAGGGGATTGGAGTGACCGATGATTATGGTGCCTATCAGTCGCTGTTCCTGGAGCATCAACTGTGTTGGGCGCATTTGCTGCGCAAGGCGATTAAGCTGATGCTCCAGCAGCCTGGCGAAGTCGCCTACAAGCTATTTTTAGATGAGCTGTATGCCATCTATCAGCAGGCCATTCGCTGGCAAAAAGACCAGCGATTGACGGTGGGCAGGGCCGAGAAGATAGTTGTTCTCCAAGACCGTATCTGCGAGCTGTGTGGGCAAGCCGGTACCGCGATTGATACCGCCACGATGACGGCCCATCAGCAGACCTTTATCCGCTTGCAGAATGAGCTAATCAGAGGCTTAGATTCGTTGTTTGTCTTTGTCGCTCATCCTCAGGTGGAGGCTACCAATAACCGCAGTGAACGCAATGTCCGTCATGAAGCGATGGTGCGTAAGGGCGGCAGAACCAGTAAGAGTCCAAAGGGGGCCAGGCGTCGAGGCATCATCATGTCCGTCCTGGCCACGCTCAATACGCGCTTCGACTCATTTACCTTGAACCATCTGCTCACTGAAATTGGTCAGTGGACTCAGGCCGGGCTCTCTAGATTTCAACAGGAACTCGCTGCTTTGCAAAAGCCGATACCGCCGCCTATCTCTGGATAGTTTGATGAACGGCGCAATAGCTGCTTTACCAGAGTTGCTATTTTATGGTGCAGGAAAATAGACACCTACCTATGGATGACACCGAAAAGGCTATTGCCTATTACCAGCAAGCAGTGACTATCTATCAGGATATGGAACTTACTAACCATGTGATAGATTCACTTAAACGGATAGAGGAGACGTATCGAGAGGTAGGTGAGAATCAGTTAGCAGAAGATTTTCATCAACGGTTATTGGACTTATGAGGTGGACCCCAAAAACTAGACAGGTATGTAAGAGACCTGTTGCGAAATAGCTTGTTATAATAGCTGGAACGCTAGTGACTTCGTTGAGCCCTGTCTCCTAATGCTGAATCTCAATCGTGTGTTCAAAGATGACCGCCTGATGAGATCGCTCACAGGGATGAACCTCGCAGCCTTTGACCAACTGCTGCCCAGCTTTAGCGAAGCCTATCAAGCGGCCCATCCGACTTTGCCAACCCGCCAGCGTAAGCCAGGTGCTGGCCGCAAGTCCAACCTACTAGAAATAGAAGACAAGCTATTCTTCGTGCTGTTCTACTTCAAGTGTTATCCCACCTTTGACCTAGCGGGCCTCCTGTTTGACTTCAACCGGTCTCAAGCCAACCGC
>JBAUIB010000133.1:0-5101 GCA_049680585.1 Phormidesmis sp. | reverse complement strand
TGATTGGATTTTGGGTTTGACTGCGATCGCTATTTTGCTCGGTGGTCTATTCCTACTTTTTGACGGCATCAACGGCACTAACGAAAAAAAATAAGTACAGAACACTTCAATTTGATTCTATAGAGGTAGTAACGGCTCTATTCGCGTACAAATTTACCCGCTGGCTATCCGTCTGAGAGATTGCTTAGCCACAAAGAGAGATTTTCAGCACTCGTGAAGTCTAGGAGCGCATCGCCGAGGGCATCTAGCTGCTCAAAAGAGAGATCACTAACGTGTGATCGCAGATCTTCTGACAAGCTGCCTAGCTTACGCTCAAGCAGTCGCAGTATCAAGTCTCTTTCTCGCCTGAGCCCTTCTTGACGACCTTCCTGACGGCCTTCTTGACGACCTTCCTGACGGCCTTCAGCCTTGATGCTCTGATACGTCACCGACTCTTCCAAGATGTCGCTCATAAGGATACTCTGAATCAACGCTTCTTCTAATACTAACCCTGACAGGATATAGGCAGAGGCTGCTATATTCCTTTGCTGCTGCGCTGGCATCGTTTTGATGAGGGCGGCGGCTTGCCGGAGAGCCGCTTCTTTGTCCTCGGTTTGGCTCAGGGCCGCAAAGGGCAATAGTCCCGGCGAACTTAGGAAGGTGTCGAGGGGCTGCTCCCAAAGCCAAATGATTTCGAATTGATGCTGGGTGTCCTAATAGCAATACTTGCCATCGTCTGGGATGGTTTGCTCTTGGGCCGTTCGGGTCGCTCCTATCAACGTAGAAACAATCACACAGCGTTTGATGTCGGTAAAGCGTCTGCTTGATAGCGTCACTCTGCCGAGACGAAATTTGACATTTCCTTTTTCGTCAAAGCGAACATAGTACACATCACCTGCTGTGGCGAAATTCGTTTCGCCGTCGAGCGTGACAGCGTCGTTGAGTGCTTCCCAAGAGGCTGTTGCAGGTGAAGTGGTCGTGCGATGAGTTGTCATTTCAACGCCATCTGCCCCGTCTCGAACGCTAAACTGCCAAGATATGCTTTCCTGCTGGGATTTTGCCTGAGCTTGGAGAACGCCTTGGCGGATCTGATCGCGCGCAGAGGTTACCTGATGCTTTGCCAAAAATCTTAACCAGACGGGTGCTGTGATCGCCGCCACAATACCCACTACAACAATGACAACCAGCAGCTCTATCAGTGTAAAGCCACGCGATCGTCTGTCTTTTCGCTTACTTTCCACAGCTTTGTTGACTTCTAGATTTAAGTTCCTAAATTTGGGTTGTCGCAGGTAGATTTTTCCGCTTCTACGATGCCACCCAGCAAACTACTGACGATTAAGCACTTTTGAGTATCGCTGCTGTTGTCAGAAATGACTTTAATCACAAACGGTAGATCATCTTCAGAAACCTCCCCTCGATAATTGAATTCCAAAGACGCTGAAGACGCTGTTGAGCCCACAAATGACGCTAGCTGAATATTTTTGGTGTTGGAGCCTAGCGTCACCGGATTAGCGATCGCGCCAGCCGTGGACAGGGCCGCTGTTGGACCGTCAGGCGTTGAGCCCAGTACAACACTATACGACGTTGACTTTTGCTGAGCTTTGGTTTGAGCCTCCTTTAAGACCGCCTTGAGCTCATCTCGAACAGTCGTTACGCGTTGGCGATTGAGATAGCTTAGCCAGCCAGGCGCCGCAATGCTACCCAGTACGCCAATGATAATCACCACCACTAACACCTCAATGAGGGTAAATCCAGCAATTGGCGAAGAGGGCGAGGATTTCCTAGCATTCATGGGTTCATGTGTCCTAAGGTCTTTATTCAACTGGATTTTTATCAATAACGCCTCGCATCAGCACCCTTGTTTCTAGTACGGGCAGTGAGCTACTTTCACTAAAAGAAACAATTGATCCGCCTGCCCCCTCAATGCTTCCTCTCAAAAATAGATAGGCATCTTGATTGGCATTACCCTCCGTACCTGAAATTGTCGGGTTGGGATCTCTGATGCAGCCAAAAAAGCTTGTGCTAGTCGATGTTGTTGCCGTGCTTGGGATGACTTTGTATGTAGCACCCAAGCTGCTACAAGGCGCGGGAACATTTCCAGTGGTAGAGTCGCTCAGAGGAGACTTTGTATAGGGAGTGGAAGGGTTATCTACGAAGTCAACAAGAACAGCCTTTGTTCCATCTGTCGTATTACCTAAACGAGTCCAGTTGCCAAAGTCAACGGTATTAGAAGCCGGATCTCGATAGCCTGTCGTACTCGCCAAGGTAGAGAGATTACTGTACTTGTCTAGTTCGTATCGGATGATTCTTGATTCTCCTGACCAGTTGGTATTCGCATCCTTTGCCTTCTGTAGGTAAACAACCAAACTGTAGGCTGATTGTCTGATGGCCAGAACGTTACACTCATCTTGCGTAGAGCCACTAAAGCCAGCGCAAGCTGGCAGATTAGTGTCAATCGGATCAGGTCGCCAAAATGCCAAAATGGGTACGCCCCCTGCTGGCAAATCGGTTAGCTGCGCCGTCACTGTTGACGGATCGTCGTAGATATAGACGGCTTCTCTCAAGTCGTCAGCCATGTAGTTGAGAGCTCTTTGCATATCGCGCTGAGTCTGATCTAGCACCGATTCTCGCCGATCAATTTGGAGTAGCTCGACGACGAGATAGAGTAAGCCAGAAACAACTATTCCGGCAATGACTACTGAGATTAAAAGCTCTAGCAGCGTAAAGCCTGATAGATTGAATCGACTTGACTTAAACCATAACTGACGTAAGCGAAGCTTTAGATTTGGCAGTGCCATAGCCTTAGGAGAATACCGATAGGACAGATGAAAGTTGCATTTTTCGCTAGCTGTGGTCTCTTAGCTACAGTCCATCCCGGCTGTTGAAGCCGTAGAATCTATATACTGGCGGTATTGGCACAGGGCGCCTTCTTGATCGCCTCGAAAAATCTTTGTGTAGATGACCGCTAGCGGTCTTGTTCCTCTTTCTCCCTCCCCTGATGTGAAGTTCAATCCGGCAGGATCTGTCTGTAAGCTGCCGCTGTTGTTTTGCAGCGCATCTCGGTCGTACACTCTTACACCTAGATCAAAAGCAATTGGCACCGGAGAGCTAGCGGGCGTTCCGGCTGAGCGGAATACTTGGACGGCAAATTCATCGTCTGCATCGTCATCGATGTTGATACCTTTTGCAGTATTGGTAGTTGTGCTGTTCAAGCTAGCTTGTAAGGTGTTTGGTGCTCCTGTGCCTGCGACTGAAGCGGCTGTTGTAACCGGATAGGAGGCAAGTTCAGTGCTGTAGTCGCCGCCCCTTTCTACTAGCAGGCGAATCTTTTCTACTTCACCTTGTGCGACTTGAAGGGCTTGCTCTGCTTTTTGGTTTTGTACCCGTGTCGCGATGGAGAACACCATGACCGGAGCAATGACGGCTGTGGTAATGCCGATGACGGCGATCGCCACTACACATTCCAATAACGTCAGTCCATCAGTATTAGCTGATTTGCCGGGTAGAGAAATCAGCCTTTCTCGAAAACGATGCATCTGTCTTGTTCTCGCACTATAAGTTTGCTCTCGTATTCTGAAGCAGGGATAAACCCGTTAGGAACAGATCGCGGTGGGATCGATCCGGCTGCCGTTATACGTTACGCAGCGAAGATTCTCGACGTACGGATCGTCAACAGGTAGCTCGCGGTAAAACTCACTGCGAGGGGTGCCGACTGTGACAAAACGACGAGCGATCGCACCTGCAGGCGCATATTGCAGCCCTACGTCATAGCCCCAAATCCGGTTGGGCGCTCCATAAAAGCGAATGCGAAAATTACCCACATTCGCGTCTGTACCCGGCTCCCAGGCATCTTGGTCAAAAGGAGCAGTAGCAGAAGTGCTGAAATTCAGCTGAAAGAATCCGCCTGAGATGTGGAGGTCTACATTTTGCCAATGCTCTAAAAAGCGGGGGAAATTATGCATCCCGCCATAGGTTTGCCCTGCCTGAGACGGAATGATGCCGCTAATAAAGACCGCATTGATGATGGTCCGAGAGGCTGGCTGCAAATCGCCCCCTCGCTTATCATTGAAGTCACTGTTGCTATTAGAAAACTGTAAATACTGGCTATTGCCAAACACTGAGCCATCGGCTTTGACAAGCCCCCCATTGCGATTGATTAAGATTGGGGTGGCTGTATCGCCTGCGTCAACGTGCTTCCAAAAGGCGGGAGCAACAGCGCCATTGGCCAACATACGATTTTGATTTTGATAGGAGCTAACGCCTGTTCCATTTGGGCTTTGGTTACGCGCTAGCGTAAAGCCGTCTTGTATGTTGCCATCTTTGAACGCTCCTGACAAAACGCCCACTGCATCACCAACCACTTCAACCGGTCGCCATTCATCTTGGGCCGGATCGGCAAAGTTTGCACCGTTACGTTCTGCCACGGTTCGATCATTGTAGAAATCAAAAGAGGTTCTCAGGCTACAGTCATTAGCAATTAGCTTATCCGTAAATTCTTCAATCAGACCGCTACAATCACTCCCTAGCGCTCCTGTCGCGCTATGCAGGTTAAAGTCTCCTTTGATATAAACCATATTGTCTGAGACAAATGTCATACCCGAAAGTACACTGTCCGCTCGATTTAGCGTCTCACCGTTGGTTAGCCTAAACCCATGAGGGCGACGACCTGGATCTGCGTAGAAATCAATGGGTTTAGTGCTAATTAGCGTGCTGTCCATCAAGGGCGGATCTTGGAGGAAAGGAGCGGCATTAAGCGTCTGCAGACGACAGTTTCCGTTGCTGCTGACTACTGATTTATCGCTGCCATTTTGGTTGGTATATACTTCTGCCCAAGTATCGCAATCTGTCCAGCTAGTGTTAGTTTCCTTAGGTCTGACAATTGTGTCTTCTCGAACAGTATCTTCTCGGAAGGCGTAAATAATACCATCGGTATCAGCAATCCAGTGATCGCTGGTGTTAGTGTCACTTGAGAGCTTATTGATATCGAGATCTAGCATGCGCAGACTCATCAGTTCTCGCCCGTCATACATCCCTTTATCTAGCAGAGAGACATCACGACCTGAAGCACCCATAGTGATGGTAAACGGCTGAGTATTAGGATTGCTCAGCGCAGAAGTAGAAG
>JBAUIB010000132.1:0-15823 GCA_049680585.1 Phormidesmis sp. | reverse complement strand
CTCAAAACGCAGATCGCGCTATTGCTTATCTTCAGCGGATAGACGCCTTTTTAGCCAGTGTGATCGCTCATCTGCCACCCACTGTGACCCTGATTGTCACCAGCGATCACGGCAACGTAGAAGATCTCTCAACCAAGCGCCATACGTTGAATGCGGTGCCGCTGCTAGTCATTGGGCCAGCAGCAAAGGCATTTGTCCAGGTCACCGATTTGACGGGAATCACACCGCAAATTCTATCTGGGCTCTCGCCCTTTAACGATCCGAGCTGCTAAGCGTGCTCAATGCCCGGTTTAGCTTACCGCTTTTATACCCTTCCAAATCCAGCGTGACATAGGTAAATCCAAAGCCTCGAAAGGCGGCAACCAGCTCCGGTAACGCTATCTTCGCCACGAAGCCCTGAATTTCATCGGGCATCAGCTCAATTCTGGCCGTTTCTCCATCCGAGCGAACGCGCAAATTCTGATAGCCCAACTGCCGCAGATAGCGCTCAGCTTGGCCAACCCGGTGTAGCTTTTCAGTGGTAATCAGCTCACCATAGGGAAAACGAGAGCTCAAGCAAGGTTGCGAGGGCTTATCCCACCAGGGCAAGCCCAGCTGTTTCGATAGTTCGCGCACTTCTAGCTTGCTGATGCCGACTTCTGCGAGCGGCGATCGCACCCCTCTTTCTTTTGCAGCTGCGATGCCAGGCCGATAGTCTTGCAAATCATCCGCATTTACCCCATCTACCACGTAGGGATAGCCCATCTGGGCGGCCAACGGCTTGAGCGTATCGTGCAGCTCGCTTTTACAAAAGTAGCAGCGATTGATGGGGTTCGTTGTGTACTGCTCATTGTCCATTTCGTGAGTTTCAACAACTCTGTGCGGCATGCCAATTTCTGCTGCCTGCATTTTGGCATCGTCAAAATCTTCTGGCATGAGCGATGGCGAATTAGCAGTGACAGCTAGCGTGCGATCGCCCAACACATCGAACGCGACCTTCGCTACCAGCGTACTGTCAATGCCACCTGAATAGGCAATCAGGGCGCGATCCATCTGGCGAAAAATAGCCTGTAGCTGAGCCAACTTGTCAGACATCTGGTTACACAAAAGAGAAAAAACAGGCAGCGAAATCTACGCTAAAAACTTTAGGAGTCCACTCTAACGCTTCATGCCAGCTAATGACATACCCGCCACAAGCTAGAGCCCTAGCCAGCTAAAGACGTCGCTAGCGGTTAGCTTCACCGGCTCAGCGAACGCCGGAACCAGCAGCAGATCGGGGCCTTCTTCAAAAGATCGCGGTTGCTGAGCCTGGGGATAAGTCAAAATCAATCGGGCCTCTGGCTCAATTAACCAACCCATCTGAGTACCATGACTCAAACTATGCAAGATCTTGTCGATGACTTGTATTGAGTTCTGAGCAGGAGATAACACTTCGATCATCCAATCAGGATAACGATTGAACTCGTTGGCGACATCACCATTCTCATCAACTGGGATGTGGGGCCAAGTAAAGACACTGACATCTGGAATAATGGAGCGACCAGCGAAGGTGCATCTTAGCTCGGGAAAAGCGCAGGCAATTCTAGGTGCTTCTAGCGTGTGATTAATAGCCGCCGCGAGCTTTCCTTGTAGCCTGCTGTGCTTGCCTTGAGGCATTGGTTTTTGAATAATTTGGCCGTGTATATACTCACTAGCGGGCTTCGTCTCTGGCATTGCCAGAAAGGCCGAAAGCGTGAGTTTTTCAGCGGGCGCTTGTACCATAGCCGAACGGTAGCTGAAACTGCTGAAGCTGTCTTTCTTGAGTGCATTCTACCCTTTGTCAGGAAATGCACTTCATCTTTCATCATGGTATCGAATTCACTGTATTGCACTCATTGCATACATCTCTTTGGAGCTGCCGTGCCTAAAACTGCCGCCGCTCAAACATGATCACGGTAATTGTGAGCAGCAGCGCGGTATAGATCACGCCGTACGCCGCATTCTCTAGCAAACTACCGCCGCTTGGAGGCGAGACGAAGCCATTAGCAATTTCGTTTTTTAAATTCAGCCGCTCTAGATCTGGCAGTACCAAAAACAAACCTTCTGCAATCCGGCGAAAGTTCTCACTATCTGCAATCTTGTCGAGCTCTAAAATATTGCGGGTCTCATGACCCACCGCAAAAGTCGCGAGCGTCATCAGCGTCGCCAATACGGTGCTCGTGAGTGTGCCAAACATCATCGCTGCCGCAATCAGCAGCACCATCTCTAAAAACATAAACAGCACGGCCAGCAGCATCAAATGGAGCTGAAAGGTGACGCCGCTAAAGGCTAGCAACCCTAGCATCACAATAGTCAGCGAGCCAATTAGCAGCGCCATTACTAAGCTGAGTCCCAGGTGCTTGCCTAAGATAAACTCCAATCGGCTCACAGGCTTAGAGATGAGTACCAGCACCGTTTTTTTCTCAATCTCTTTGTTGATCAGACCCGTGCCGATAAACACGACTACGAAAAGTGAGAGCAGGTTAATCGAGGCCAAGGCCGTATCGAGAATGAGCTTGTTTTCGGTGCCTGCCGCAACTTCCGGTAGCAGCGTAATGGCCAGGACCATAATGATCGCAAACACCCCAATGACATAGAGAATGCGATCGCGCACCACTTCCAAAAGCACGTTGTGGGCAATGGTCCAAATTCGAGAAAATGCGGTTGTCAACGTCACATCCACAGCACATCAGCTCCTAAAGTTAATTGCAAGTTAATTGCTCAATAGCTTGCCCTAAACACTTCTGTTCGTTCAGCTTTGTGCTTTTATCCACTGCACGGGGGGTAATTCTTCGTTGCAGCTCACGGCCGTTTCGGTTGACGTGGGTCGCACGGCTGAGGGTGACTCGCTCTGCTCCGGCGGATTTGGCGGTGTGCGAACCCGCTCTTCTGGCATAATTCTGCAGGTTTTTTCTAAGAAAAATCCGTCATCGTGAGCCACTGGCCCCAGCCAAGTTGCCCGCAGCGTCAGCAAGTAACCGTCTCCTAAGCGTTTGGGTTCTGGGACAGCCATGCGCCAATAGCTTCCTTCATCCGGCGCAGACAAGGTTTGTTTTGTCTGTAGGGCGATCGCCTGTAAGCGCTCTTGCCGGTTGTATAGCCAGCGCTCAGTCTGATACCAGGGCTGATCGTTTAGCTGCTGGGTAATCTCATTGGCCATATTCTCTAATAGCTGCACGCCTTGAGTCTGCTGCGATCGCTCGCTGCCAAAATCGGAGACAAACGCGCTTTGCTCAAAACCATTGACCAGCAAAGTCGGATAGTTTTCCACCCAGTCTTGGACCCGAAAATAAAACATAATCCAGCTACTGAGCAAAAGATTGACCAGCAGGGTCATCACCAGCCGCTGCTGATCCTCACTTTTTCGCGGCAGCTTAACTTTTAGCTCCCAGTTCACAAACTTAGGCAGCGCCATCACAGCGGTTGAAACGACCGGCCAGCTAGAGAGCGCCCAGCGAAACCGGGTCGGTGTCCAAGGCCGAAACAAAAACATACAGACAACGATTCCGGTAATCCAAGGCCCGATAGAAAAATTGTTGACTTTAACGGGGTTTTCTGACAGCGCCCACCAGACAGCGGCAGTCAAAAATATCCAGCTCAGCGTATTTAGCACGCGTACTGAAAAGGGGATGGCCTCTGTATTTAACGGCGCAAGCGCCGCTGCAATGACCAAAGAAAATAAGCTCAGCAGCAAAAACGTCTGCCAAGCGTAGTACTGTTTTGGCAATAACCACTCTCTGATCTGAGCGGACGCATTTTGCAGCGGTTCTCTCATTAGACGAATCTCCCTAGCGCTACTCGCAGCAGCAGCAGCACTAAAACCGCGCTAAAGCTTGCGGCATTGGCTTGAATGACGGCATCGGTAAAAGTAGAGATCGCCTGAGGCATTTCAGTGCGGCCTTGACGCGCCCGAGCATAGCGCAGCTCTCTCGGTAGCTTATTGAGCCGCTTTTGGGGGCCCTTCTCATTGTCTTCCCCTAAGCGAAACGTCTGATTTAGTCCTTTTTTCTCCCATTCCCCATCCGAGCGCATCATCAGCTCTAGCCCTTTTGCCTTAATTGCAAACGTCACAAAAAAGGCAATCAGGCCAATCGCAAAAATCGCGCCGCCGAGCTGAGTCGTCCAGCCCCTCAAGAACAGCCGATCAAACAGCACGTAGCTGATAATCTGTGCCTTGATAGCGGGAGGCGAGAGCGGCTCTGCAGCCAAAAAGAAGAGCCAGCCTACCACCACCGCCGCTAGATTAATCGCTGTTGCGTACTGCACACTGGACTTGAACTTAAGATCGAGGCGCTGCCGCAAAATCCCGGCTTCTATGGCAACTGCCACCATCAAAAACAAAACCTGAAAGGCGATCGCCCGCAAAGGCAGGATGGGTTCGTACTCCATGACACCGGTAAATCAACTCTTATAGATATTATGTCTCTTGGGATAGGGTATAGCCTGACGAGTAATTTGGGCTAGGTAAATGCCCGGAACCTGATGTCGGGCTGATCCTTTAATTAGAATGCCTCGGACAACTCTAGACAGAAGTCAGCTGAACAAAATAAACCAGACGAGTAACATTTAGGATAGATACGTTAGCCACCTCTCTGACGCGCGCTTTAAAATCTCATGCCTAGAACTATCGGCATTCGCACCGCCCAAAACAACGCCGAGCGCCTCACGGGCCAAATTCACGTCTACGACGGCGAGGGCAAGGGGAAATCACAGGTGGCCCTGGGCGTGGTGCTGCGCTCCATTGGGCTGGGCATTCATCACTTTATGGAGAGCCGGGTGCTGCTGCTGCGCTTTCTCAAAGGCCCTGGTCGCACCTACGATGAGGACGCGGCGATTGAAGCGCTGCAGCGCGGCTTTCCTCACCTGATCGATCAGGTCCGCACGGGCCGAGCTGAGTTCTTCGGGCCAGATGACATTACTCGCTTCGATAAGCAAGAGGCGCAGCGAGGCTGGGATGTGGCCAAAGGCGCGATCGCTTCTGGCCTGTACTCCGTTGTCGTCCTCGACGAACTCAACCCCGTGCTCGATCTTGATCTGCTTTCGATTACAGATGTGGTGAAGACGCTCAAAAATAAGCCCGATCACTTGGAAATTATTGCCACAGGTCGCGGCGCACCGCCTGAGCTGATCGAAATCGCCGATCTGCACTCTGAGATGAAGCCGCAAATCCATCAGAGCGCGGCTGATATGGGCATAGAGGGCATTGAGATCTATACCGGCGATGGCAAAGGCAAATCGACTAGCGCTCTTGGCAAGGCGTTGCAGGCCATTGGCAAAGGCATCAGCCAGGATAAGTCTCACCGGGTGATGGTGGTTCAGTGGCTAAAAGGGGGCAAAGGCTATACCGAAGACGCGGCGATCGCAGCCCTGCGCAAAAGCTACCCTCACCTGGTCGATCATCAGCGCTGTGGCCGCGATGCCATTGTCTGGCGCGGACAGCAGCAGCCGATAGACTATGTCGAAGCCGAGCGCGGTTGGGAAATTGCCAGCAGTGCGATCGCCTCCGGCCTCTACAAGACAATTATTCTCGACGAGCTCAATCCCACCGTTGATTTAGAACTCATCCCCGAAGCCCCGATTATTCAAACCCTGCTGCGCAAACCCAAAGACACCGAAGTGATTATCACGGGTCGCTGCAAAAATCAGCCTGCCTACTTTCAGCTCGCCAGCGCTCATTCCGAAGTGTTTTGCCACAAGCACTATGCCGAGCGCGGCGTCGAACTCAAGCGCGGCGTCGACTTTTAAAGGTCAGCTGTCGGTAGTTTCTCTGAATATCTCACGCTTTCTTTAACTGCCGACGGCCATAAAATCGGGAACTTTACGGTGTACGAACACGCGGAGATAGCTGTAGCGTTAGGCTTAAGTCATGGTTAAGAAAAAATTAAGCGAGGCTTAAGAAGCCCTTCTGCGGTGTTCTCTTAGTACGCACACCCCTATCGCTCCGGATGCCTTCACTCATTCAACCCTTGTGCCCCCCGCTACAGCTACTTCTAAATACATGGGTCTTACAATTAATCTTCAGTCTCGAAAAATCGTCATTATCCTGGGCTGCTTTGCCCTGGGATTTTTGCTTTCCAGCACTGTCAGTCATATTTTGAAGTACGGTTTTGGCCAGGTGCCAGGACTATTTCGCTGGTTTAACATTGATGGCGAGAAAAATTTTCCAGCCGCGTTTTCAGCCGCTTTGCTTTTGTTCTGCGCTGCGCTTTTGCTGCTGATTGCGGGTTTTAAGCATGCGATTCATTCGCGCGAAGCCCACCACTGGGCCGGGTTGGGAATGATTTTTTTGCTGCTGGCATCGGATGAATGGCTCAGCTTTCACGAAAAGCTCGGCAGCGCTATCCAAGACTGGCTACCCAGGAATAGCGTTTTTCATTTTGCCTGGATCGCCGCAGGGGCTGTGTTTGTGATTGCCGTTGGGCTGGCCTATTGGAAATTTCTACTTCGGCTACCCAAGCGCTACTGCCGGTTGTTTTTGATGGCAGCAGGCATTTTCATTACAGGTGCTATCGGGATGGAAATAGCCGCTGGATTCTACGCAGTGAACCATCAGCAATGGAGTCGTACGGTGTGGCTTCTGCTCACTACTGTCGAAGAAGGTCTGGAGATGGCGGGCGTTTTGACCTTTATTTATGCGCTATTAACCTATATTCAAGAATTTATCGGCGAGTTGAGAATTCGGATAGCATCGTCAGCGTCGCCTGCTCAGCCTATTGAGTTAGGCGCTACAACCCGTTTAGAGTGAGATCACTCTGCATCTAATTTATCTGCGCTCTGCATCTAATTTATCTGCGCTCTGCGCAAGAAGGGCACCACGACTTCACTGACCTTTTCGGCCCAGTCTTCTTGTGCATAGTGACCCGTTTCTTCAAGCTGGGCGATTTCAACATCGCTAAGTGATTTAGCAAAGCTCTGCGCGAGGCTCAGCGGCAGCCATTTATCGGCTAGGCCCCAGGCGATTAGCGTTGGCACCTGCCAGTTTGCAAAGCCCTGATCGATCTCATTCAGTACGCGTTTGAGCTGAAGTTGCTTGACGGTGGCCAAGAGCGATCGCCCGACATCCGAACTCTTTAAAAACGGCCTGCGATAGATATCCAGATCCTTATCTGCCACCGTGTATGGGCCTGCTCCCTCCAAAGTACGATCTACCAACAGCGGATCTTGGGTGAGCATATCGCCAATTAGGGGAATGCCCAGCTGAGAAAGTTTGAACGGCAGCTTCGCCTCAGCAGTTAGCGGCGTATTGAGTATGATCAATCGCTCAATTTGCTCAGGATGCTGGGCCGCATACAGCAGCCCGGCTGAGCTTAAGAACCCCTGTACAACTAAAGAAAATCGCTCAATTTCTAGCGCTGCTAAGAAGGATGCTAACCCGTCTACAAAGGCTTCAGGCGTATAGCTAAAGGCTTGCTTATCGGGTTTTTCCGAATAGCCATGTCCAATCCAATCGGGGGCGATCGCCCGCAGTCCAGCCTCCGCTAGCGGTCCCATCACTCCGCGCCAGCTATAGCTCTGCGAAATCAGGCCATGTAGCAGCAGCACGGGCGGCTTGGCAGACTCATTCATCGGCAGCGCCTCGCGGTAAAACCACCGCAGTCCGCCCGCCTTACAGTCTTGCTCAGAAATCTCTATCGTGCCTATTTTCACCGCATCACCCTTAAATTGCGTCCACTGCCTGCTTTCACTGAGCTTACCGCTCTGGGGATCGGCGGGGCAAATGCAGCGAGGTAAATCAAGGCATCCGCGAAGCCGAAGCCAAAAATGCTAGGGTAATCAAGCCGCCTTCTGCCCTCCCATGACTGCCAACCCTGCTGACAATTCCTCTGGCAATTTTTCTGCCGATCCAGCCGTTGCTCGCCTGCAAGAAATTCGCCCCGAGCTGCTGCGATTGCATAAAGCCCTACTCGACTCTGAAAAAGTGGTTTATGAGCAAACCTACGGACCGATTGTCAACAGCGGTGAGTTTTTTCGACTGGTGATAGAAGACGAGGCATTTAGCTGGCTGCGCCCAATTTCTCAATTTATTGTGCAGATAGACGAACTGCTCGATTTGCGCAAAAAGGACAAAGTAGCGCCCGAAAGTGCCTCTATTTTGCTGGAGAAAGCCCGTCTCATGCTCAAACCCAATGAGCACTCTCTGACACCGCTGGGCGAAAACTATTTCCAGGCGATTCAGCGCGATCCCAATATTGCGCTAATGCATGCAGATATTTCTCAAAAGCTGCGGATGAAAAATACGCTAGAAGCCAGCTGAGGCGCTCTCCTTAGAAACATATTTCAGAAACACAGCTACCCAAACATAAACGAATTAATAACTCTTGTGCAGCGATCTTTCGCAACGCTAACTATCATTGCAATTCTTTAACGCTTTGATCTGCGCACTCAACCCAATTTGTAAAATCTGTTGTCGATAGCGCCTAACTTGCATAGCACCAGAGCAGACCCTCGTGATAGACCTAGCCCTTCAACTTTTTCTCAGTGTGACCGCTCAGCTAGTCGTTTGGCTGCGGCCCGTAATGCCGATGGTTTGCGCCGCGATCGCCTGGCTGATCACAGCAATGCTGGCGCTAAATGTGATTGCCTTTTTGCGCGGCAGTCTTTCCAATGCCCGCAAGCTACATCGCATTCCCTGTGCAGACTGTCGCTATGCCACTCGTGACTATCATCTAAAGTGTCCGGTGCGTCCGCGCGAAGCATTTACAGAGCAGGCGATTAGCTGTCTAGACTTCGAGTCCGCCGAAATTAGCTATCAGCCGTCCACATCCGGCCCTGCAAAAGCAGCCTACTGACTCACTACAGGCTGCTTTAGGACAAATAGAATACTGCGGCTCTCCGCAAACCTGCGCTGGTGTGTGCCCTTACCTCGCGTTTACAGTGGTAGGCAGAAGTTTATCTGAAATTGAGATCACCGCAGCGAAACACAGCGGATGATATTGCATAGATACAGTAAGTATGCGTAGAAATAGGACCTGCGTTTCCCTATTTTCATTCGCCTAGGGCAAAAATATCTTCATGTTTTCAATCTTCATTTTGACTCACAACGAGGAGTTAGATATTGCAGCCTGCATTGAATCCGCTGCGCTCTCGGATGATGTCATTGTCGTAGATTCGTTTAGCAGCGATCGCACCGTCTCGATTGCCCAAAGCTATCCCCATATCCGCGTAATCCAGCATGCGTTTGAAAGCCACGGTAAGCAGCGCACCTGGATGCTGCGCAATATCGAAACCCAACACCCGTGGGTATACATTCTAGAAGCCGACGAGCGGATGACCCCGGCGCTGTTTGCAGAGTGCGTAGCGGCAGCCGCCTCAGGTGACAACCACGCTGCCTACTACGCGGCTGAGCGCGTCATGTTTATGGATCGCTGGATCAAACGCAGCACTCAGTACCCCCGCTATCAGCTTAGACTCTTCGATAAAGCACGGGTTTGGTTTGACGATTATGGCCACACCGAGCGCGAGGTAATCGACGGATCTCACGGCTTTTTAAAAGAAACCTATCCCCACTACACCTGTAGTAAAGGCTTCAGCCGCTGGATAGAAAAGCACAACCGCTACTCAACCGACGAGGCTACAGAAACCGTCAAGCAGCTTTCTGACGGTACGGTCGCCTGGAAGTCACTCCTCAGCGGCAAGTCTGAGGTAGAACGCCGCCGCGCTCTGAAAGATCTCTCGCTCCGGGTGCCCGCTCGCCCGCTGGTGCGCTTTATCTATATGTACTTTTTCCTGGGTGGCATTCTCGATGGCCGGGCAGGTTTTTCCTGGTGTGTGCTTCAGGCTTTTTATGAATATCTAATTTTGCTGAAGGTGTGGGAGATACGTCAAAACAAGGCATCTTGCGCTCTCGACAAACCCGGACAAATCGCGCATGAAGAGTCTAGTCCCATTCTTCGATAGATACTTGGGTAGCAGCTCAGATTGCTATACACATAAAGCACACTGGTGCCGACACTTTCTTAGATGAGGCGGATATTGAACACGGCGACGACTTCGACAATGAAATAATCAAAGCTTCCAAGCGATGTACAGAATTGCTATTACTCCTTACGCCTTGGTCAGTAGCACGCCCCTACATCTGGCTAGAAATCGGCTTTTTTCGTTATGATAATAAAAGAATCGTTGGAGTTTTGCATGGATTGAAACCTGAAGATATTTCAGGAGATCCCCGAATTCCAGTGCTTTTAAAGAAAATTGACCTGGTAGATATTAACGAAATTGAATCCTATTTTTATCAACTTGATCGACGCGTAAAGGCCACCGCCGAAAGCGACTATGAATAATTCGAAAGACGGGATATTTATCTCTTACGCCCAGGCTGATCAGAGCTACGCAGAAGCCTTGGTGAAGGAGCTAGAGTTTTCGGGAAATCATATTCACGGATGGAACTGCGGAGAGAGTATAGCCGGTTCCGATTGGGAAGGGGAAATTCAGAAGGCTCTGCGCGAGACAAGTGTTGTCTTACTGATCACATCTAAGGACTCACTGATATCGCAGTACGTTAATTATGAGATTGGATCGGCCATAGCTGCCGACACTCCAGTCATTCCGGTGCTTGTTGATGATGTAGACTCATTGCCCACATATCTACGCCGTATCCACGCAGTCGATGTGAGAGGACTCGACCGGGAGCGCATGGGTGCTGAGGTGGCTGCAGCTATTAAAGAACTCAAAAAGGGAGAAAAAGAAACCGGCGATTCTGCCTAAACCTTACTCTCCAGCGACTTTAGATATTCTGTATTCACGCCAGACTCGCGCGTCAGGGCAATCTTCCCAGTGCGGGCAATTTCGGTAATTCCAAAGCGGTTGAGCACCTTCTCAATGGCCACCATTTTACCGGGATCGCCTACCACTTCTAGCGTCAATGACTCTTCAGAAACATCGACCACACGCGCTCTAAAAATCTGCGCGAGGCCCACCACTTCAGATCGGTTCGCACTGTTGGCATTTACCTTCAGCAGCATCAGCTCTCGCTCAACGCTAGGCGTCTCGGTAATATCCTGCACCTTCAGCACATTAATCAGTTTGTACAGCTGTTTGGCAAGCTGCTCAATGACGTGATCATCACCCGGTACGACCATCGTGATCCGAGAGATGCCGGCTTGCTCAGCTGGCCCCACCGCCAAGCTCTCAATGTTAAATCCCCGGCGGGCAAACAAGCCAGCAATGCGGGTCAAAACGCCCGCTTCATCTTCAACCAGTACAGAGAGCGTATGCTTCATCGCAAAAAAAATAGAGCAAAAATTGAAAAATCAGAACCAAAAAACGGAGGTGCGCTTGCACTCACCGCTCACTTCGCTATCTTATCTTGATAGGTGACTTACGCTCTACGTCTATAGCATCTGGCAGAATGCTGCACATGATGACTATGGATTAGCGGGTGCTGTCGGGGCGGAATTGGGTGTAGTCGGCGCAGTCGGAGAAATGGGTGCTGAAGGGGAAATCGGCGGCAGCGTGTCAGGAGAAATCGGCACTGACGGAGACGCTGGTAGGCCGTTGTTATCTAAGCCGGGCACCTGAGTCGGCACTTGCCCTGGCTCGATCTGTACCCCTTGCTCGCGCAGAACATCTTCTAGGCTGCTGTTGTTGGCCTGGGTCGGATCGAGTGAAGCATCGTTCGGCAGTGTCGCTAGCGCCACTCGATCCCCCCCCACCGTCCGCAGCAGATCGAGCACTTTCACGACGTCTTCGTAGCGAGCGCTGCGCGAGGCATACAGCACAATTGTGCCATTGGGTGCAATCTGCTGGTGCTGCACCAATACGTCGTACAGCAGGCCGAGCGGCACGGCATTTTTATCAACATACACCTGTCCGGCGCTATCGACACTGACATAGAGGCGATCGCGGCTACTGCCTTCGACGGGTGCGCTGTTGTCTACTGAAGGAAGATCGAGGGCGATCGCCTGCTGCCGAGTCAGCCCCACTGCTGCCAGAATAAAGAACGTTAAAATGCAAAAAATCACATCGATCATTGGCAGAATTTCAATCTGCACATCCGACTGACGGTTATCGAGATCAATTTTCATAGCACAGGGTCACAGGAGGCAGTTCACAGAGGGCAGTTCACAAGAGGCAAGCTCACAGTCAGCAGATTTGCAGACGCAATACTCACACAAGCAGATTCCTAAAAGCAGACTCACACAAGCAGATTTCCAACCTCGGAGCGCGCGATTTTAGAAGGTAGAAGGCTTTTTGCTCTGAGGCGGCGGCGGTGGCGGCAGCTCTTTTGTCGGTGAGGGCGGTGCGTTCACTAAGTTTTCACTTAACCGACTAGGCCGACCATTGGTGTGCGCCCATGCCTGACGATACAGCAGCTCTAGCTCGTTGCCCGCTAGCTGAAAAACTTTGGCTTGGCCAAAGACAAACCCTTGAAACAGGCGGTAAAAGGCCAAACTGACAATGGCAATAATCAGACCAGTGGCTGTGCTGATCAGGGCTTCGCCGATGCCCAGCGCCGTACCCGCAGTGGCATCGCCCACGCCCAAATTGTTGAGGTTAATAGAGCCCAGCGAGTTGATCAACCCGACCACTGTACCCAGCAGACCGAGCAAGGGAGAGAGCGCAATCACTGCTTCTAAAATCTTCTCGCCGCGACGCATGGTTGCCAGCTCTTCATTGGCAGAGGTTTCGAGCGCTAGCCGGAAGACTTCAGGATCTTGATCTTTGAGCTTTAGCGCCGAGAATAAAAAGCGGCCCATCGGTAGCTGACTGGCTCGCTGGGCAATCTCTGTGGCGGCGGACCATTCTCGCCGAGCAGATTCGACTACTCGCCCTGAGACTTCGCGTTCGCGCGTCAAAATTTTGGACCAAAACCAGACCCGTTCGATGATGGTGCTCAGTGCCAGCACAGACAGTATGGCCAGCGGCCACATTGCGATGCCGCCTTTGATAAACAGTTCCCGAATATCCACTACCGCCTCCTAACCGCCAAAAGCGCTCTGACAATCGTCTGGGGAAAGACAACTAAGGGTAAAGCCAGCCACAGAACGCTGATATTTTCTGACCTAGTGTAGTGCATAGCGGGTTAGCACTCATTAACTTTTGTCCACTTTTTACGTTGTCTTTCTTCCCTCGATTCTGCAGAGCTCGTAAAAGCCGACAAAACAATCGCTTTTCGGGTGTCAGGTCTAGATCGTTAGCTTTTTTGGGGTTCTAAGTTATCTGACAGCGTGTCTAAAATTTCATTGGCGGCGCGATCGCACACACCCGCCTTACCCATCGCCTGTCGCATTTGAGCATAGCCCGCCAGCATCGTCTGGCGTTTTGACTCCTCATTCAGTAGTTCCAATGCCGCTGCGCTGATCGTCTGGGGATTCGCATCCCACTGCAAAAACTCCGGCACAATCGGCTGATTCTCCATCAGGTTGACGGGCGAAACATACTTGCCGCTAAAGCGCACGATGTATTTGGCGATAAAGGCCGTTAGGTTGCTAAGCCGGTACATTACGACCTGGGGCACATTCATTAGCGCCACTTCGAGATTGACGGTGCCTGATTTATTGATTACCACATCGGCAGCGGCGATCGCACTTTGCCCGTCGGCTTTATCAACCGCTCGGGCCTGAAGCGCGTACTGGGCGATCGCGGCTTTGATCTCTCCTGCAAAGTTGGGTAGAGACATCGGCACCAAAAACTGGATATCAGGCTGCTGGGCCTGCATTCGCTGCGCCGCGGCAAACATCACTGGCATCACGTATTTCAGCTCCTGTTTGCGTGAGGCCGGCAGCAGCGTCACCACTTTGGCCTCTGGCACAATCTCTAAAGTGGCCCGCGCCTCGGCCTTGGTCATCGGCTCTGCCAGCCTATCGACGAGTGGATGGCCGACCCAATGCGCATTCGCCCCGGCTCGCTGGTAGTAGGTTGCCTCCTCTGGAAAAATCGCCAGTAGCTTATCGCTGATTGCCACAATATCTGGCGTGCTCGGCGTTGGAAAGACCCACTCCTGTGGTGCGATGTAGTAAACCATCGGCACCTGCGGATGCCATTTGCGCAGAAACTTACCCACTGCCACATTGGGGCCTTTATAGTCCAACAGCACCATCAAATCAGGCGGATGATCTTGCAGATATTGATTGACCTGCTTTTGCATATTGCGCCCTGCGATGTAGTAAGGCAGGGCTTCTAGTAGGCCAATGGCGCTGAGCTGCAGGGTATTTACCAGCACTTTGGCCCCGGCAGCTTCCATCCGATGGCCCCCGACGCCGATAATGCTCAGCGCGATTTCTCGTCGCTGAGCCTGTCGATGCAGCGCTTCGATTAGCAGAGACCCCTGCAAGTCGCCGGACACTTCACCAGTATGAATAAATATCTGCGCGCTTTTCACAATTGCTTTTCACTGTTTTGTCGTGAACTGTCTTTGTCGTGAGGTCTTTATAGTTGAGGTTGTGAGCTGTTTTTAATGGGCCGCTTTTTTGCGTCCGGGCACTGGCCCCCGGCGGCTTTTGTTGTGAGCCGAGGCCCGCAAAAATTCGTAGAGATGGCGGACATGGGCGTTATCAGACATCGCTTCTAGCTTGCTGATGGCTTCTTCTAAGGTGAGCCCCGAGCGGTAGAGCACTCGAAAGGCTTCTTTGAGTCCTTTGTACACTTGGCCATCGGCTTCTTTGGCAATGCCTGAGCGGCTGAGCAAAACCTGATTGAGGCCACGGACCCGAGAGGGATTGCCTTCGACCATTGTGTAGGGCGGTACGTCTCGCTCAATTCGGCTCATGCCGCCGACCATTGCATAGCGGCCAATATGTACAAACTGATGCACGCCCACCAGCCCACTCAAGCGAGCATGAGATTCGATTTCTACATGGCCAGCGAGCGCGACTGAGTTTGCAATAATGACACGATCCGCAATTGAGCAGTTGTGCGCGACATGGGCATAGGCCATGATCAAATTGTGGTTGCCGATGGCGGTGACTTCGCCGAGTCGGGTGGGGCGATTAATCGTAACGCACTCGCGAATGGCATTGTCATTGCCAATATCCACTAGGCTCATTGAGCCATCGTATTTGAGATCTTGAGGCTCTAGGCCAATGGCTGTGTGGGGAAAAATCCGGTTGCGATCGCCAATCTTGGTATAGCCGTCTATCACCGCATGGGCCCCCACGGTAGTATCTGCCCCAACCGTGACCTTTTCTCCAATGACGGCATAGGGGCCAATACTGGCACTAGGGTGAATTTGAGACCCAGCGTGGATAACAGCAGTCGGATGGATCAAAGTATTCAAAGCCATGCCTCCAGCAAAGCCAGCGATTGAGTTGGGCATATCAACAGATGCATAAAAAACCAGGGCATAAACCGTTTGAGCTGACCAGTGTGATCAATTATCAGCTGTCTGCTCATCGCTCCTCTCAATCTTTGCTAGCACTTCCACAAAATCAACATCTTATAAACGGTGTCACGAACTCGAGGTTAAAGGACGACGCCCAATGCCAGAATTCAAAGCGGGCATACGCCGCCAACCCGCACGCTGAGGCGCTCTATTCGCCTTGGCCACTGCATTTAAGCTCAATCATCAGCTCGCTCAACCATCGTTGATTAACCAGCAGCCCGCTTAATCAACTGCTTGCTTAATCAACAGCCCGCTTAATCGACAATGGAAAACATCAGCGTGCCTTCACAGGCTAGTTGGCCATCTACCTCTGCGCGCGAGGTCATCTTGCCGAAGCGCATCCGCTTAATAGTAACCAGCTCAGTCGTAATCACGAGCTGATCGCCTGGCACGACGGGCCGCCGAAACTTCACCTTGTCAATGCCTGCAAATACGCACAGACGACCATCTACACCCGGTATTTGGCTGAGCACGACCCCGCCGACTTGAGCCATCGCCTCTACAATC
>JBAUIB010000131.1:0-45634 GCA_049680585.1 Phormidesmis sp. | reverse complement strand
GGTCTTCCGCTAGTTGCCCTGTAACAAACAAAAAATCGCCCGCCCGCACCGCGTGAGAATAGGGTGCGACTGGCGGTAGCTTGCCGTCCGGAAGGTTAATAAATTCCAGCATGAGTGGTTTGTGCTTGGGTGAATTGTCTGTCTGCTAAAAGCTAACGATGCCAAGTTGTTACACCGCCCGGTTTGTCAATCAGCGTAATGCCCTGGGCACTCAGCTGATCCCGGATCCGATCAGATTCGGTGTAGTTCTTCGCTTGCTTAGCCGCGCTGCGCTGCTTGATGAGCGCTTCTACCTCAGTGTCGCTCATGCTGTTGACAGCTTCTGTGGACTCAATCGGCTGTGCCTCTAATCCAAGCACTCCGGCGAGCTGTCCGAGCGTCTGCCACTGCCGATGAAGCTGCGCAGGTTCAAGACTGGCTTTGCCTTCATGGACGATGAGATTGGCCTGACGCTGAAGTTCTTTGGCTAAGCCGAATAACACCGCGACGGCGCCCGGTGTATTAAAGTCATCGTCCATAGATGCGCGAAATTGCTTGAGAGCCGTTTCATTGAGGGTTTCGGTTTCTAAATCTCCTACCGAAGCCTCCCAGTCCAGTGCTTCGGCTGAGATTTCGTTTATTGCTTTACCGTGTTGCGCGCCAAAGTTTAGCCCCTCGTTTAGCGTCACCCAGCCCTTTTTTGCTGCCGTAATCGCGTCTTCTGTAAAATCTAGCGGCATTCGATACTGAGACTGCATAACGAACATCCGTACGGCCATCGGATCAGGCGCTTCCGGCGAGTCGAGCAAATTGCGAATAGTGGTGAAGTTGCCCAAGGACTTGGACATTTTGGTGCCTTCTACGTTCACCATGCCGTTGTGCATCCAGTAGGTGGCTAGGGGCTGACCGGTAGCCGCTTCGGACTGGGCAATTTCGTTTTCGTGATGGGGGAACTGTAAGTCTGCGCCGCCGACATGGATATCAATGGTGTCGCCGAGGCGATCGCGCACCATTGCACTGCACTCAATATGCCAGCCCGGCCGACCTGGCCCCCAAACCGACTCCCAAGCAGGCTCGTCGGGCTTAGCCGACTTCCACAGCGCAAAATCAAACGGATCGTGCTTAATCTGCGTCTGCGCTTGTGCCGTGCGACCGCTTTGGCCTGCCTGCATATCGTCTAACTTGCGACCAGACAGCTTCCCATAGCCGTCAAACTTACGCACCGAATAGTACACATCGCCTTTGGCAGCATAGGCATAGCCTTTTTGCTCTAGCTCATGAATCAGTCGCTTGATGCCATCAATCGTGTGAGTAGCATAGGTATATTCGTCAGCTTCTAAGATGTTGAGCCGTGCCATATCTTCAAAGTAAGCAGCCGTATATGCTTCGGCAACAGCCTCCATAGACGACTTTTCTTGGCGAGCGCGGTTGAGAATTTTATCGTCAATATCGGTAAAATTTTGCACATAGCGCACCTCATAGCCTCGCCAGCTAAGGTAGCGGCGGACCGTATCCCACACAATGTATGAGCGAGCATGACCCAAATGGCAATAGTCATAGACGGTCACGCCGCAGCAGTACATTTTCACTTGATTAGGGGCGAGGGTCTCAAGCGCTTCCTTTTGGCGCGAAAGCGTGTTGTAAATGGCTACGCTCATGGGCAATGGTTCTGAAGAGGGAGATGGGCATAAGCCTCAATAGTAAATTGAAACCCGCCGGAAGCGGTGAGTTCTTTTAATTGACGTAAAGTTAACCCCTCAACTCTTTTTATATGCGCGATAATTCTATATGCGTGATAACTAAACGGCCAAAGCCTATCTATTCTCCTGCACCGAATCTTTTATGACTGCTACGACAATTGCCCCGACTCCGTCAATGGATGCCTCTAAGCACGGTCTGCCCGTCACTATCATTACCGGCTTTTTGGGCAGCGGAAAAACCACCCTGCTCAACCATATTCTGACAAATCAAGACGGGTTAAAAACAGCGGTACTGGTGAATGAATTTGGTGAGGTAGGCATCGACAACGAGCTGCTGATCACCACGAGTGATGACAATATGGTGGAGCTCAGCAATGGCTGCATTTGCTGCACCATTAATAATGACCTGCTAGAAGCGGTCTACAAAGTTTTAGAGCGGGCCGACAAAATTGACTATTTAGTTGTGGAAACCACGGGTCTAGCCGATCCGCTGCCAGTAGCGCTGACTTTTTTAGGAACTGAGCTGCGCGACTTGACTCGACTCGATTCGATTGTGACGGTGGTCGATGCCGAAAACTACAGCTTAGATCTTTTCAATTCTCAGGCGGCTTACAACCAAATTGCCTACGGCGATATCATTTTGCTCAACAAAATGGACGTGGTTGACGAAGCGGATGCCGATCTGCTGGAAGTGAAGCTGCGCGATATCAAAGAAGATGCCCGTATTTTGCGCACGGACCATTCGCAGGTGCCGCTGCCGCTGATCTTGAGTGTGGGGCTGTTTGAGTCGGATAAGTACTTCGGGAATGAGAGCGATCGCCCCCAAAACAGTGCCGACCATCATGAGCACTCTGACCACGGGTACGACAGCCACGACCACGATAGCCACGGGCACGACAGCCATGACCACGACAGTCATGCTCACGACAGTCATGAGCATCACGAAGATCACGCCAACTGCGATCACGATCATGGCCATTGCGAGCATGATCATGACCACAGCGCCCACTCTCACCTAGATGTAGACGGGTTCACCTCTGTCTCCTTTGATCGCGATCAGCCGCTAGCGATTCGCAAGTTTCAGCACTTTCTCGACAATCAGCTACCGGCATCAATTTTCAGGGCCAAGGGAATTTTATGGTTTGATGAGAGCCCTAAGCGCCACGTCTTTCATCTCAGTGGCAAGCGGTTTTCGCTAGAAGATGAGGAGTGGAATGGTCGTCCTAAAAAGAATCAGCTCGTGCTGATCGGACAGAATTTAGACGAAAAAGTCCTAAGAGAGCAAATCGAAAGCTGCTTTTGCCTTGAATCTGCCGATAGAGGAAGAGGGTTTGGCCAGTAGACGGTTTGGCCAGTAGACGGGTTACCCATTCTTAATCATTCATTAATATAATGATTAACAGCGGCAAACTGAATGTTCCGTTAGCTATTGTCTTGCTAATGTAAAGAATGCTCAAGCTGCTGCTGCAAAGGCAACTATCTGCACTATGTCAGTCCGTAATTTCTCTCTGAGTCCCGTTCCCTCTACTCGTCGCGTTTCCTCTCCAAAGCAAGTCGTTTTTTGTGATTTTGACGGTCCGATTGTCGATGTCTCAGAGCGCTACTACCAAACTTACCGCAAGGGACTTTTGGCGATAGGAGAGCTGTATCGGCAGCAATCGGGTCAGATACTGTATCTCCAGCCGCTGTCTAAAGACCAGTTTTGGCAGATGAAACAAAACCGAACTGCCGATTTGGAAATTGCGGCCTGCTCAGGCATCTCTACTGACCTCTTTGCACCCTTTATGCAGCAGGTTGCAAAAATAGTGAATCATCCGAGCCTGCTGAGCTGGGATTGCATGCAGCCGACTGCTCAGGCCGCGCTCGATCATTTTAGGCGGTGCAATATGCGGTTAGTTTTAGTAACGCTGCGTCATCCGCGGCAAGTTCAGAGCTTTTTGCAAGCTCAAGGTTTGGAGGATTTAGTCGATGAGGTGCATGGCGTTTTCGATATCAAGGCCGCTCACGCTAACCGGGTAGAGCAAAAGTGTGAGCGGCTAGCAAGTGCGATCGCTCAGCAGCAGACACAAGGCCATCTAACTCAAGGTAGCTGGATGGTAGGCGATACAGAAGCAGACATCTTGGCAGGTCAGTCGATGGGATTATCGACAGCGGCGCTATCTTGTGGAGTTCGCAGCACCCAGTACCTGCAGCGATTTGCGCCTTCGGGTATCTACGATTGCCTGATGACAGCGGCTCGCGAAGTCGTGTCAGATTCCCTTCCTCAAGCCGCTTGAGCGCTAGACTTTCTGGCGCTACATCCTATTGACTTTTAAGTGGTTTAGCTTTGAGTGCTGTATTTTTCCCACCAGCGCTTAAGTGGGTAGTAAAGCGCTGGTGCCCACAAGCTACTCAGGATGGCTGAGCTGAGTGCTACTCGCTGATGATATTGCCAGATAGCACCTAGGCTAGCGTAGAGAGGCTCTTTGCCAAACAGATGCTGCATACTTAACTGGATGGCCATCGCCGTTTCTGTGATCACCGCTAAGCCGAAGACAATCAGAGCCACTGAAATGAGATCTTCTTGGAGAAATCGCCGTTGCTGAAGGCGAGCGGTTAAAATACCCGCGATGGTCAGACCGACAATATGAGTGGGAAAAGAGGCGGTAAGACTGTCTTGCAGGAGTCCTAAGGTAATGCCAGCGATCGCTCCATCTAACGGCGTGCGGCTGATGCTCCAGACCACCACCCAAATCAGCAGCCAGTTTGGCCCTACACCCAAGATATCCATTCCTGGCAAGCGCAGCGGCAAGATCAGCAAACAGAAAAACACTGAGCCAATCGTGACGACCCAATTCCAGATCTGTTTACGAGCATCTGAGGTTCGCCGAGGTCGGAAAGAATTCATGGGACGAGGCGCTATCTTCGAGGGATATGTTTTCAAAGAGTCTGTTTAGGGGCTATCTTCCGTGACAATTTTTGCAGGTGGGGCGTCTACATCGAGCTTGGGGGTGTAGGGATGGAGGGTCACCCATTCTAGATTGCTGACGGGCACAGAAAGCTGGAGCAGCGCTTCGGGAGCAGGGCTAGTGCCTAAATCAATGGATGCGACTCGACCGATAGGGACGCCTTGCGGAAAAAGCCGACTAAATGAAGAGGTAACGATAACGTCGCCTGGCTTAACGTCTGGAAGCTTTTCGAAAAATTTTATGGTTGCCTGGCTACCTGCCTGCCCTTGGACATATCCGGTAGAGCGGCTACGGCTAACTTTGATGCCGATCTGACTAGTTGGATCGCTGAGCAGCAATATCCTGGCGGTGTTTGGCGTTACATGTGTCACCCGACCGACTAGGCCACCCGGCCCGGTTGCGATATCTCCCACTTTGACATTGGCTTTGGTGCCTTTGTTGACGGTGATTTGCTGCCACCAATGATCGGCGCTGCGGCCAATAACTGCGGCCATTGTCGTCGTATCTAGGCCACTGCCCTTCTCGTAGTCGATCAGCTCACGCAGCTTTTGGTTCTGATTTTCTAGCTCTACGACTCGTTGCTGAAGTTCTAATACATAGGCATTTTCTATTTGCTTATCGGGCGGTGTCTGCGTTTGAAATGGCCGTGATAGCAGCTGACTTGCTTCGTCTATAAATGCACCATTGGTTTGGCGAATACCCCAGGCTGTTCCGATCGCTAAAAAGATCAGCCCTGTTTTAAGCGCATTTTTGTCCCACCATCGTCTTAGGGTAAACATTTAGGCAAATATATCAATGACTCTCTGTAACGGTCTCGACCGCCTAATTTTAGGTACCCGCCTGAACCACCCTAACGGGGCAGGGCCGATATCCCAAACTGGCTTAACAGGCAAGGATGTTACAGATCTCGTGAGCGGGCACTAAAGACCCGCTCCATCTGACTAAAGTTTTCGAGCACGCGCCCGGTTCCCAACACAACGCAGCTAAGTGGATCAGCGGCGACATGAACGACGATCCCAGTTTCGTGAGAGATCAGGGTATCAAGCCCTTTTAATAGCGCGCCGCCACCCGCCAGCATAATGCCTCGATCAATAATGTCAGCAGCGAGTTCGGGCGGGGTCTTTTCTAGCGTCCGCTTGACGGCTTCGACGATGACAGACAGGGGCTCTGCCATGCTTTCGCGAATTTCTGGGCTCTTGACGGTGACCGTTCTTGGGAGGCCAGATAGCATGTGCACGCCGCGAACTTCGAGCGAAATTTCGTCATCGTCCGGGCCAGGGTAGGCGGAGCTGATTTTGACTTTGATTTCTTCAGCGGTGCGATCGCCAATTTCAAGGTTATTGACCTTTCGCATGTACTGCTTGATAGCATCGGTCAGCTCATCACCCGCCACCCGGACAGACTCACTCAGCACAGTACCCTGCAAACTCAGAACCGCAACTTCTGTGGTCCCTCCGCCAATATCTACAATCATGTTGCCAGTGGGCTCATCTACCGGCAAACCGGCTCCGATTGCAGCGGCTACCGGCTCATCGATCAAATACACCATGCGAGCTCCCGCCTGTAGGGCCGCGTCCATCACCGCGCGGCGCTCTACGCCAGTGACACCGCTGGGAATGCCAATCACCACTCGGGGAGAAACCAGCGCCTTATTTTCATGTACACGGCGGATGAAGTGCTTGAGCATCACTTCAGCAATGTCAAAATCGGCAATCACGCCATCCCGTAAAGGCCGCAGAGCACGGATGTTGTCAGGCGTACGGCCCAGCATCTGCTTGGCTTCTTCCCCCACTGCGAGGGGTTTGCCGTTTGTTTGATCAATCGCGACAACGGAAGGCTCTTGCAAAACGACGCCGCGCCCGGACACGTAAACAAGCGTGTTTGCTGTGCCAAGGTCGATACCCATGTCACGGGAGAGGGATAAGCGGTTGAATAAAGCCACAGGCTAAGGGTCCCAAATAGCGGTTAGAACGAATAATGTTGACGATTCGAGTGAATTTTATTACGTTTCATATCAAACCGTCCAGTCAATTGGATGAGCGCTGTTCCTATGTGAGTCTAATTGTACAGAGGTACTGCCCCTTGAGTTGTGTAAATATAGCGGCTTTTTAGTGGTCTGAAGGAGCCGCTAAAATAGTTGATATAGTCATATAGTAATCACCTAAACACTGACTTTGATCTAGGATTTCAAATTGTTATGAGTGTGAATATAGTCACGTTGGTTGGACGCGTCGGCAGAGATCCTGAAGTTCGCTATTTCGAATCGGGCAATGTATTAGCAAAGTGCGGCCTAGCGGTCAATCGACGCACGCGCAATAGTGATCAGCCCGACTGGTTCAATTTAGAGATTTGGGGTAAAACAGCAGAGATTGCCGCTAACTATGTCCGTAAGGGCAGTTTGATTGGCATTACAGGCTCACTCAAGCTTGATAGCTGGCAGGATCGCAGTACGGGCGCGCTGCGGACTAGTCCCGTGATTCGGGTAACTCAGCTAGATCTTTTGGGGTCCAAGCGAGATAACGAAGCGCCTATGGCGTACGGTAACGACGAATTCTAGCGATTGAGTAGGCGAATGAGCTCTCAAGTGGATGAATCTGAGAGTGCAAGTTCTTTGTCGCTACTATCTCGAATAGCCGTATTTTGAATAGCAAGCTCTTTGAGCGTAGGGTTGAGTGCGGGATCTTGAAGCGCATTCTGCATTTGGCCTAGCCAGTCAATTAGGCTGTCTATTTGCTTGTCAGGCTTGAGAACGCCGAGTCCTCGAATCGTGACTTTACCAGGGGCATAGACGAAGCGCGACTGTAAATGGCTAGGCAGCTTGTTGCGTAGCAAATTCCAGGCAGGTTTCTCCATCGGTGTTTCCATGATGATGTGCTGCTTGCCTTCTGGCTTGATTCGTGAAAATCCTAGCGGCTTGGCAATTTGCTTGATTTCTAATACTTTGACGAGCTGCCCGACTGCCGGGGGTAAGTTGCCATAGCGATCATTGAGATCGGCGACAATTTCCATCAGTTCTCGCCGGGTAGAGGCAGAGACTAACTCCCGATAGAGGCTCATCTTTTGATCGACATCTGGAATATAGTCTGCTGGGATGAAGGCAGTGACCTTCAGATCAACCTGAGTTTCATCGACTTGCGGAATTTCCTGACCGCGAATCTCGGCAATCGATTCTTCGAGCATATCCATATACAGATCGAAGCCAATGACTTCCATTTGGCCGGATTGCTGCGCGCCCAGCAGGTTGCCGATACCGCGAATTTCCATGTCTCGCATGGCGAGCTGGTAGCCCGATCCGAGCTGCGTAAACTCTTGAATAGCTCTGAGGCGCTTGCGGGCTTTATCAGAAAGTTTATTTTGGTTGGGAAACAGCAGCCAGGCATGAGCCTGTATCCCGGCGCGGCCTACCCGTCCACGCAGCTGGTAAAGCTGAGAAAGGCCGAAGCGGTGGGCGTCTTCGATGATGATGGTGTTGACTCTGGGAATATCGAGCCCTGATTCAATAATGGTCGTGCACACCATCAGATCGGCGTTGCCACTGCCGAAGGTAAGCATGGTGGCTTCAAGTTCGCCTTCGGGCATTTGACCGTGGGCGATCGCTAACCTCACTCCCGGCACCGCCTCTCGAATGCGACCAGCCACCTCCTCAATTCCATCTACACGCGGCACCACATAAAATATCTGCCCACCGCGATCTAGCTCCTGGCGAATAGCGGCTCTCACCTTTTCAGGATCGTAAGGCGAGAGGTGAGTTTTGATCGGTCGACGAGACGGCGGCGGGGTCGTGATCAAGCTCATTTCCCGCACGCCTGAAAGCGCCATGTAGAGAGTTCTTGGAATCGGCGTAGCGCTGAGCGTTAGAACGTCTACCTGAGCTTTCATCGCTTTGATCTTTTCCTTTTGGTTGACGCCGAAGCGCTGCTCTTCATCGACAACCAGCAGACCTAAATCTTTGAACTGAACGGTTTTACCTAGCAGCTGATGGGTGCCAACCACGACATCGAGTTCACCAGAGACGAGCCTTTGCATAATGTCTTTGCGCTCTTTGGCAGTGCGAAAGCGGTTGAGCAAGCCAATCTGGATGGGATACGGCGCAAATCGCTCTTTAAGCGTGTGGTAGTGCTGCTGCGTGAGAATTGTCGTCGGTGCGAGCATGGCGACCTGCTTGCCTGCGGTGACGGCTTTAAAGATTGCCCTGAGGGCAACTTCGGTTTTACCAAAGCCAACATCGCCGCAGACGAGGCGATCCATCGGGCGATCGCTCTCCATATCCCGCTTCACATCCTGCGTTGCCTTGAGCTGATCGGGGGTGGGGCTGTAAGGGAAAGAGTCCTCTAGCTCCTGCTGCCAAGGCATATCTTCTGGATAGGTAAAGCCCTGCATCTGAGCCCGTTTGGCATAGAGCTTGAGCAGATCGACAGCCACTTTTTGAATGGCTTTGCGAGCTTTACCCTTGGTTTTCTCCCAGGTTTTGCCCGTCATTTTGTTAAGCTGAGGCCGCTGCTCTACCGACGTGCGGTAGCGAGAGAGCGAGGCCATTTGGTCCACCGCCACCCGCAGCAGTCCGTCAGCATACTGAATCACCAGATATTCGCGGGTCTCGTGATCAACGGTGAGGCTATCGAGCTTAAGGAACTGACCAATCCCGTGGTTGCGATGGACTACGTAGTCTTTGGGATTGAGCTTATTGGGATCGACCTGTTTGGAGGCGGCGCGGCGGCGCTTGCGCACGTAGCTGGGGGTCGCGAGCGTGTGCTGACCAAAAAATTCGCGGTCGGTGACGACAACAATGCGAAAGGTCGGCAGGATGAAGCCTTCGAGTTCGGCGAGGCCAGAATACTTCACCGCCACTGGGATGCGCTGATTTTGCAGCTTATCGATGGCGGGATAGTCTTTGGGATTGGGGATGAATTGGGCGGGGCAGTCGTGCTCTTGCAACAGGGCGACTGAGCGAGAGGGTTGGGCAGAGATCAGCCAGGGTGAGAACCTGCGATCACGCTCCGCCTGCAACAGTTCGGCCAGCTTACCAAACTGATGCGGCACTGTTGGCACCGGACGACTCGATAGATTGAGCCCGACGCCTTCTTCCGCAATCTCTGAAACATCAATTCGCTGAAACAAGCTGAGGTCTTCAAGCACTTCAGCAAACGATCGGTGTATTTTAGGCAGGCCCACAGGAGGCAGCTTGATATCACTCTGGTTTGAGAGATCTGCCTGTGTTTCTCTCCAGTGATCTTCAACGGTTTCTAACCATCGCTGCGCATGGGCGTGGCACTGCGCCGGCTCGTCTAAAACGATCAGCGTATTATCAGGCAAATAGTCCAGCAGTGAGGCGGGCTGCGTAAAAGCAAGCCCCATGAAGCGGCGGATGCCTTCTACTCGCTGGGCTGTTTCAAAGCTTTCGCGCGCTTCAGCGGGCAGCAAATCCGCTAGCAGCCCTTTTTGGTTGAGAACCTCAGAAATAATCGGGCTGTAGTCGGTGGTGGTGAGAATGAGGGTTTCAATTTTGTCGAGCGATCGCTGATTAGCCGGATCAAACTCTCTCAGCCGCTCTAGCTCATCGCCAAATAGCTCTAGTCTGACTGGCAGCTCTGCGGCAACCGGAAAAACATCGATAATATCCCCGCGCTGACTCCACTGCCCTTCAGTTTCGACAGTCGATACTTTTTCGTAGCCGAGCTTGGCCAGACTGAGCGCCAGCGCTTTAAGGTTGAGCTCCATGCCCAGATTGATTTCTAGGCAATACGGACGAAACACCTCTACCGGTGGCAAATGGGGTTGTAGGGCCCGCTCGGTTGCAACAATGGCCATTGCCCCTAAATGCTTCGAGCCCGGTGGTAAATTCTCAGCGAGTGCTTTGCCATTGATCAAGTCGGAAAGGACTTGAAGCTGTCCCCAGGTCAGCTCTGATTCTTGATCAAACACGTCGTACGGAGAGGCTTCGGATGTTGGGTAAAAGGCCACGGTGGCCCAGCCCATTGCCTCTAGCTGAGCGGCCCAGCGGCCGGCTTCTTCTAGCGTTGCGGCAATCGCAAGTAAGGGCCTTTGCTGTGCCTGGGCCAACGCCGATGTCACGAGTCCCTTGGGCAGTCTAGGCACGCCGCTGAGCTGCATTGGCTGTTGCAAAGACTGCTGTTTTTCTAGCTTGGTGACCAGCTCTTTGCCTAAGGCTGTCTGTGCGATCGCGCGAGTAATAGAAGAAAACGACATGAAATTTCTTTAAAGAGCGAAACCACCTAGCCTGTTAGGCCCAAATGCCAAAACGATAGCCAGAGCTATAGATATTTATTGTAAAAGGCATCGCCCGCAGTTGGGGGATGCCTTTCGAGAGGTTTAGCCAGCGTCAGTGGCTAGAACAGCAGACAACGACCAGCAGGCGTCAGTGAACAGATATTAACGAGCAGATACTATTGAGCAGACACTTTCAGAGTTGCGGGATCGCTCGGATCGCCTTTTATTTCTACCCCGCGTCCATTCGCATCTAAATGGCGCACAATTTTGTAGATGTTCTCAATTTTGCTAGGCTCACCTGTCTTATCGGCGATTTCGCTGAGGGAAAGCGGTTGATCGGTGCTGCTGAGCACTTCTTTTACCTGATTTTGAAGATCGAGGACATCAGCGGCGGCCTTTTTGCCCGCCTCTACGCCAGGCTGATGGTAGGCATTGATATTGACCAAGAGCGCATAGAGGCTGACGGCCCGCTCGTAGAGTGCAATCAGTGCGCCCACCATCCGAGGCGACACGTCAGGCACGGTGATCGTAATAGAGTCGCGATGGTTCTCAAACAGGGCACGGCGGGTGCCCTGCAGCAAGCCAGAGAGGTAGTCTCCCGAGGTCACACCAGGCTCAACGTCTACAGATGGACCTTCGCGGTCTTTGAGCACTTCAATCAGGGTGGCGAAGAAATTGGGCACGCCCTCGCGCAGCTGCTGAACGTAGGCATGCTGATCGGTCGATCCTTTGTTGCCATAGACAGCAATGCCCTGATAAACGGTATTGCCATCCAGATCTTTTTCTTTACCCAATGACTCCATCACGAGCTGCTGCAAGTAGCGGCTAAACAGCAGCAGGCTATCTTTGTACGGCAGAACAACCATGTCCTTTTCCCCTTTGCCCTTGCCTGCGAAGTACCAGGACAGTGCTAGCAGCGCGGCTGGATTGCTACGAATGCTGTGGGTGCGCGTAGCTTCATCCATTTCTTTCGCGCCGTCTAGCATGGCCTGAATGTCGATGCCCTGCAGCGCGGCGGGCAGTAGCCCGACAGCCGATAGCTCAGAGGTGCGTCCGCCGACCCAGTCATGCATCGGAAATGACGCAAGCCAGCCTTCTGACTTGGCAATTTTGTCGAGCTTGCTGTCTTCTCCCGTGATCGCGACGGCCTGCTTGGCAAAGTCGAGCCCGGCGCGCTCAAAGGCGGCTTTGGATTCCACCATGCCGTTTCGGGTTTCGGGTGTGCCGCCGGATTTGGAGATGATCAAAACGAGGGTGCTTTTGAGGAGATCGCCAATCTCCTCGAACGTATGATCGATACCAACTGGATCGGTATTGTCAATAAAGTGAATATCAATATCTGGATCGACGCTCGCCAGCGCTTTGGAAACAAACTGCGGGCCCAAGGCCGAACCGCCAATACCGACAGAGAGGACATCTGTAAAGCGATCGCCTGTAGGCGGTGTGATCTCACCACTGCGGATCTTATTAGCAAAATTCTTAACGGCGCTCAGAGTCCCGGTGATGTCTTTTTTGAGCTCATCTGAGGGGGCTAGCTCAGGGTTGCGCAGCCAGTAGTGGCCCACCATACGGTCTTCGTCGGGGTTCGCGATCGCCCCTCCTTCCAACGCCTCTATCGCTTTAAATGCATCTTCAAAGCGAGGCGTCAGCTGGGTGACAAACGCATCATCGAAGCTCATGCGACTGACATCGACATATAGCCCTAACCCCTCATGGTAATAAAGCCAGTCTTGATAGCGTTTCCAAAGTGCAGCCGCGTCCATGATTACTGTCCTAACTTATTTGTAAGCTGTCTATATTATTCGAGTTCAGGCTACTAGACCTCCCAGCCCATAGCCGTAGCTTAGACAACAGCCCCAGTCTATGTCGGTAAGCCAATGCTATTAGGTATAGAGCCTGATCGCCCCTTGTCAAAAAAAGTCCGAAGGATTTTAACATTCGTCTTATGCCCGGCATCATCCCCTATCGGTAAGATATACCTAGGGAAGCTCCCTAACGTTAATAAAGAGTGAAACTGGTTGAGTGTCATTTATGGATGTTGCCGCTTTAAATCTTGCAGACCTCGAAGGCTGGCTAGATAATGCTGCGTTTGCCGTTTTGTTCGCCACGATGCTGGCTTACTGGAGTGGCCTAACGTTTCCGACGGTCAAACTACTGCCGGTTATTGGCAGTGCCGGTATGGCCATCGGCAACCTTTGTCTAGCAGCGCTGCTCACTGCTCGATGGATAGAAGGGGGCTACTTTCCGCTGAGCAATTTGTATGAGTCTCTCTTTTTTATTGCGTGGGGGATTACGGCCATACACTTTGTGGCTGAGCGTATGAGTGGTAGCCGCTGGATTGGCGCGGTAACTTCGCCTGTGGCAATGGGGATTTCGGCATTCGCGGCGCTGACTTTACCCAGTACGATGCAGGTGTCTGAGCCATTGGTCCCGGCGCTCAAGTCTAACTGGCTGATGATGCATGTGAGCGTCATGTTGCTGAGCTATGCCGCTTTGATGGTAGGTGCGCTGATTGCGATCGCCTTTTTGATCGTAACGCGTGGCCAGGCGGTAGAGCTGAAAGGTAGTTCTGTCGGGACAGGGAGTTTTCGTGATCGCACGCTTTCAAAAAAAACTCTCAATTTGGAACCCGCTGAAGCTATATCCACCGCGCCCACATCTATTTCCGGTGGCAGCACAGCCGTCTTAGAGAAGCCCAAGCTTACTGTCGCCGCGCTTTCTCCTCAGCGTCTGACACTAGCAGATACCCTAGACAATATCAGTTACCGCATTATCGGACTGGGTTTCCCGCTCCTGACCATTGGCATTATCGCGGGTGCCGTCTGGGCAAACGAAGCCTGGGGATCTTACTGGAGCTGGGATCCCAAAGAAACCTGGGCGCTGATTACCTGGCTAGTGTTTGCCGCGTATCTCCATGCGCGCATCACTAAAGGATGGCAAGGTAGAAGGCCCGCGATCCTAGCCGCATCAGGCTTTGTCGTCGTGTGGATTTGCTACCTGGGTGTCAACCTTTTAGGTAAAGGGCTACACAGCTATGGCTGGTTCTTCTAGCCGACCGTCAACCTACCGCTGGCGCTAGCCGACATTGGCAAATAGGGTCGCCAGCGGTTGGGCGGCCGCGCTTTCGCTCGTCACAATTTCTACCACCTTATTTCTGGCACTAGGCTGTCTCAGCGCCTCTGCACACACCTGAGCGACCTTTGCTCTCGGGATACTGCCTTCAAACAGCGTGTCTGCTGGAGACATGACAATGGCCTCGTCATTATTTTCATTTTTAAGGCCACCTGGACGAACAATCGTGTAGGCAATACCGCTATTTTTTAAGTAGTCTTCAGCCTGCTGCTTCCAGTAGAGAACACCCCAAAAAAGGTTAAGTGGATGAAATAACTTAGAGACGCACAGCGAAGAGACCATTACAAATTGCTCAACGCCCACTTGCTTCGCTGCGTCCACTAGGTTCTTAGTCCCTTCGTAGTCCACCTTGTAGGGACCTGTGGGATCAAAGCTAGGGGCCGCGCCCGTTGCGCTCACCACCACGTCACAGCCAGTGAGTGCTGCGCTCAGCGTGCTGGGTTTGAGGACATCGCCGACGACTGTTTCTACCCCATCGGGTAGCTCGGCGACAGCTTTGGTTTGATCTCTGACCAAGGCTCGAACTACTATCCCTTGCTCAAGTAGCCGCCCGACAATCCGTTTGCCTGTTTGACCCGTTGCGCCTGCTACCAGTGCTTTCATCGCTGTTCTCTCTAAATGGAAACTCTATTAGAATTAGGGCTTTTTGATGTATCGCATAGCATCTGCCTACGGGCTTATTCACCGCTGCGCTTTCAGCCCTACATTCAGTGAAACGACGAAGGCCGTTGTCAGACGTAAGTCAGTATCGTGAGGCGACGTATAGTTTATATCTTGCTAGATTCAATCTTATACGGCCTTGTACGGATACCTACGCCTGACGTGGCGAACGCTACAGATCGCAACTCCTGATTAAAAATAAGCTGAGTTCACTTTCTTTTAGCCCATATGCAAATCCCATCTAGCCGATCTTCCTCCCAGTTAGGCTCCCAATTTATTGAGGCGGGTGCTAGTCTGATTGAAGGTAAAAAAACTTCACACGCAGAATTTTCTTCGCAAGAAACATTGCACTTCCAAGGCAACTATATCGGCCACATGGAGATGTATGCAGATGCAGCCAGCGTTGCTAGGTATCTAGATGCTCACCAAGAGTGGTTTCATCGCTGTGCTCAGCCAATGGCCGTGGAGTCCATTGGTGATAATGGGTATGGCCTGACGGTGGGTAAATTTAGAAGCCTTAACCACGAGGTCGAGCCTAAGATTGGTCTGCACCTGCTGCCTCAAGATGAAGGCGTTTACCGGATAGAAACGGTGCCAGTGCCTGGCTATGAGCCCGCTGGCTATGATGTGGACTTTAGAGCCTCCATGACGCTCTGCGAAGGGGTTGTGGACGATTTGCCGAAAGATTTGTCGATTGAAAAAGCAACTCATGTGGAATGGGAGCTGAGCTTGTCTACTTGGGTAGAGGTGCCTCGGTTTATTCAGGTGCTGCCTGATAATCTGGTAAAAGCGTCCGGCGATAAGCTTCTTAACCAAATCGTTCGACAGGTATCTAAGCGCCTGACGCAGAAAGTACAGAAAGATTTCCACACGTCTATGGGACTGCCGGTTCCCTGCGAGAATAAGCGACGCTTTTGGAATCGGTAGACCTTTCAAGCGTGCTCCCTCGGTCCTTTTTGCGATTTTTGGACCCTCTATCAGCCCTCCTCAGCAAACTGATCGGTGGCCTCTACTAGCGCACTGGTGATGCCAGGTTCGGTCGCTGAGTGGCCAGCATCGTCAATCACAACCCATTTGGCCTCTGGCCAAGCGCGATGGAGTTCCCAGGCGGAGAGCATCGGACAGACCACGTCATATCGCCCTTGCACAATCACAGCTGGAATATGACGGATGCAATCTACCTGGTTGAGAAGCTGATCTTCATGGGTGAAGAAGCCGCCGTTAATGAAATAGTGGCATTCAATTCGGGCAAAAGCGTCAGCAAAGCTGCCCTCAGCAAAGCGCTGAACGAGATCGGCATCGGGGATTAATTTACTAGTACTGGCTTCCCAGACTGACCAGGCGATCGCTGCTTTCTGGCGAGTTTGCGGATCGGGACTGGTCAGCCGCTGGTAGTAGGCAGACACAATATCGCCTCGCTCTGCTGGCGGAATGGGCGCAATATAGCCTTCCCAGGCGTCTGGAAAGAGGTAGCTCGCACCAGATTGGTAGAACCATTGAATTTCTTTGGGCCTCAGCATAAAGATGCCCCTAAGGATTAGGCCAGCGCAGCTGTCGGGATGAGTTTGAGCGTAGGCCAGTGCTAGAGTGCTGCCCCAGCTCCCCCCAAAGACGGTCCACTGAGGGATAGAGAGATGCGATCGCAATTTTTCAATATCTTCTACCAGATCCCATGTCGTGTTTTCTGCCAGCTCTGCGTGGGGTGTGCTCTGCCCGCACCCTCTTTGGTCAAATAGGACAATTCGCCATTGCTCGGGATTGAAAAACTGGCGATAGAGTGAGGTAATGCCACCGCCCGGTCCACCGTGCAAAAATACAACGGGTTTTCCCTCTGGGTTGCCAGCTTCTTCGTAATAGAGCGTATGGATAGCAGAGACAGAAAGAGTGCCCTGGCGGTAAGGTTCAATGGGCAAATAGAGTTTGCGCATGGCATTACAGGAGTAAAGACAGCAGGGATAGAAAGATGGTTCAACTCATACTGACAGGAAATAACCCCAAAAATATCCGTATCTATGCAGGCAGCGTCCTATCAAGCGCAAAGCATACTGGTCGCATCCGGCCTGCTCAAGGTGAGGATGTTTAAAGCGGCAATGTTTGGTACGGTTGCACTGGACGCTTACTATCGACAACAGCTATGACGGCAGACGTTTGGCCGGGGCGGCCTCATCCGCTAGGCGCAACCTGGGACGGTAAAGGCACTAATTTTGCGCTGTTTTCTGAGAACGCCACGGCAGTCATTTTGTGCCTATTTGACGAGGCCGGACAAGAGACTCAGATCAACCTACCCCAGATGACCAACTACGTCTGGCATGGATATGTGCCAGGGATTAGACCAGATCAGCGCTATGGCTTTCGGGTGGATGGGCCATACGATCCCGCCACGGGACACCGGTTCAACGTGCACAAGCTGCTGATCGATCCCTACGCTGCTGCGATTGCGGGTAACGTTTGTTTTGGTCCGGAGCTGTTTAGCTTTCCGATGGATGAGTTTGGTAGCCGCGATCGCGATCTAGATTTTTCTACAGCCGATAGTGCCGCGTCTATGCCTAAAGCCGTGGTAATCGATCCGAGCTTTGACTGGCAGGGCGATACACCGCTAGATATTTCATGGGACAGCACAATTATCTATGAGGTGCATGTCCGCGGGTTTACACAGCAAAACGAAAAGATTCCGGCGCAGCTGCGGGGAACCTATGCGGGGATGGCGCATCCTGAGGCGATTGCCCACCTTAAGCGACTTGGCGTCACAGCAGTAGAGCTGCTGCCAGTCCATCATTACGATGTCTATCCGGCTCACTTAATTACCACCGGCCTGCACAACTACTGGGGATACGACTCTCTAGGGTATTTTGCGCCCCATTCAGGCTACAGCTCGTCAGGTATACATGGCCAGCAGGTGTGTGAATTCAAAGCCATGGTCAAGGCGCTACACGCCGCTGGAATCGAAGTGATTTTAGATGTGGTGTACAACCACACAGGCGAAGGCAATCATCTCGGGCCGACGTTTTCGCTACGGGGAATTGACAACGCTGCTTATTACCGTCTGGTAGAAACCTCTCCCCGCTACTATATGGACTTTACGGGATGCGGCAACTCTTTAAACGTGCGCCATCCTCAAGTGCTCAAGCTGATCATGGACAGCCTGCGCTACTGGGTGCAGGAGATGCATGTAGACGGCTTCCGGTTCGATTTGGCCTCTGCGCTAGCCCGTGAGCTATACGAAGTAGATCGGCTATCGTCCTTTTTTGACATTATTCATCAAGATCCTGTGCTTTCCACTACTAAGCTCATTGCTGAACCTTGGGACTTAGGAGAGGGCGGCTATCAGGTCGGCAACTTTCCGCTGCTATGGTCAGAGTGGAACGGTAAATACCGTGACACCATTCGTGATTTCTGGCGTGGGGAGCAATACAGCCTTGGGGACTTTGCATTTCGCTTTACAGGCAGCTCCGACCTCTATCAGGACGATGGGCGGCTGCCCCATGCCAGCATTAACTTCATTACGGCTCACGACGGCTTTACGCTGAACGATCTTGTGAGCTACAACGAAAAGCACAACGAGGCTAACGGTGAAGGCAACCGTGACGGCGAAAACTACAACCGCTCTTGGAACTGTGGGGCAGAAGGTAAAAGCGATAATCCTAAAATACTCGCGCTGCGGGCTCAGCAACGGCGTAATTTTTTGACAACGCTCATGCTTTCACAGGGCGTCCCAATGATCCTGGGCGGTGATGAAATGGGCCGCTCTACGCTGGGGAACAATAATACCTACTGCCAAGATAGCGAACTTTCCTGGTTCGACTGGCACTTAAAGTCATCTGAGCAGGCGCTGTTGACCTACACACAGCGCCTGATCGAATTTCGCCAAAATCATCCCGTGTTTAGCCGGCACCATTGGTTCTTTGGACGTGAGATTCACGGCTCAGGTGTGGTCGATATCGGCTGGTTTCATCCGGATGGAACGACAATTGATGATCGAGAATGGCAAGATGGCTCGACCAACGCAATTAGTATTTTTTTGAACGGTGCCGAAATTCCCAATCTCAATAGCCGAGGTGAGCGGATCTTTGACGATAGCTTTTGGCTTCTCTTTAATCCTTCCGCTGATCCCTTAGTCTTTTCTATTCCCGAATCAATTGAGACTCAGCAATGGCAAGTGCTAATCGATACGAAGGAAACCTCAGGTTTTGTAGAAGATGGCAAAATTTATCACCGAGAGCATTCTGTTGCAGTAGGGGCGCGATCGCTGATGGTCTTGAACTGCCCTCACTGTTTTAGTATGGTCGATTTCAATCATTCTTCGGCTAACTAACTACCTCACTAACTTTAGGGATCGTTAGATTCCTAAGGTCTTTATTGCCATGTCTTGCTATCCCAAAATATATGATATTGTCAGGCGGATCCCCTACGGAAAAGTAGCGACCTATGGCCAAGTCGCAGACTTAGCTGGCCTGATGGGTAAGCCGAGAGTAGTAGGCTATGCGCTATATCGCTTAGTGAGCGGCGAAACAGATATCCCTTGGCACAGAGTCATCAACGCCAAAGGAGAAGTTTCACGATCATCACTAAGAGATGGCAACGATGATCTCCAGCAGCTTTTGCTAGAACAAGAGGGGATCAAATTTGTCGAAGGAAAGCTGGAGCTAAAAAGATATCGCTGGTGCCCTGACATTATGCTGATTGATGATGATCTTGGGGATCACCGCGATGGGACCGTATAGCCAGCGCACAGACGTACTGTGTATACGACTTATGCAGCTAGCTTTAGTCTCCGCAAAGAACAACTATTCGCTCTCTTAAGCCGTCATCATGACAGAGGATTTTATTTCAGGTTCCATTTCTATCGTGAGTTCTTGAGGCTCTGGAATATTCTCTAAGCTGGTCTGAATTTGCTGTGCGCCTTCCATCTGAAGATCTTCTACATAGCCAGGCTTCGCTTGGATCGCCGCTGTCTCGTTATCAAATGGCCCAAAGTAGTAAATACACTGGGGTTCCGTTGTGGTGATTTTTACCCACCAAGGTGTAGACAAGAAACCGAAGAGGCTACTAAAAAAGTTTTTCATTACAAGTACTAGAAATAGCTTTATTGGGTGAACAGTTTTGTTGCTTTTAAGTGCAATGACACTAGTGAACGCTCGCTCACCTGCGCTGTAAATGAGGCTATGGACTACCTTGGGCGTTTCAAAAGAGCAGTTTAGCGAGTGAAAACAACAAAACCTCAGTCGGGGCTGAGCTGCCATTGGCAGGCCCATTGGACATGCCTGAGTTTAAAGTATCGTTTCTGAGGTGAGCCATTGGAGCAAGAACCCTAATCTTAGAACAATCTGTCTATTCATGACTGTTTGCTAATAACACTCTGTCAAAACGGAACTCAAAATGGAGACATGACCCTTGCCGCGTCGTTCACTTGCAGTGTTCACCATATGAGTGAGCCTCCTACAGCTGAAAGAATTTTGCGCAAACGACTTCCACTTTATGTGCTGATGTCAATGGGGATCGGTAATTAACCCTTTTTTCTTTATACTTCGCTATTCGGAGAACTGACAATCGTTAAGGCCGGTAACTTTTTGACCCAATCCTGACGATAGACCTCATAGAGCGCCATACCAGTCGCGACAGAAGCATTGAGACTAGGCGTTTTGCCTTGGAGCTGAATAGATACCAGCAGGTCACAGAGGTTTTGTACCGATAGACTTAGGCCGTTGCCTTCAGCGCCAACGACTAGAACTACTGGCTCTGAAAAGTCCGTCGTGTGGATAGGCTGTGCCCCTTCGCTCGCTAAGCCATAGATCCAAAACCCGCTGGTTTTTAAGAATTCTAATGATCTTCCCAAATTAACAACTCTTGCAATAGGAATCGTTTCTAGCGCGCCAGCTGCTACTTTAGAGACGGTAGAAGTGATCCCTACGGCTCGCCGCTGAGGGATCACGATCCCCTGTGCGCCCATTGCCTCTGCTGAGCGAATAATAGCGCCTAGATTATGGGGATCGGTAATCCCATCAGCGGCAATAATCACCGGGCGACGAACGGCCGCTTTAGCTTGTTCAACCAGTACTTCTAGTTCAACATAGCTATAGGCAGCGACCTGAGCAACAATACCCTGGTGGTTTGCCCCCTGTGTCATCTGAGATAGCCGTAGCGTATCGACTTCATCAATCACAGCACCGTTGGCCTTCGCTTCCATTACCAGCGGCCGAAAACGCGGATCGTAGTGAAGCTTTGTGTTAATCCACAGTCGATTGAGCGCGCGGTTGGCTTCAATAGCCGCCTCTACTGAGTGACGACCATAAATGAGATCAGGGCTGAGGGACTCTTCTGACGTGCTAGAGAGATCGCTGTACTCGCTTGCAGATCGATCTCTTTTGGTCGCTGTCCAGCCTTCTCTCGGTCTAGCAGCGCTACGGCCTTTACCCGCAAATTGTGGACGATTAGAGCGCTTGGGCCGATCTCCCGGCGCCGAAGACTTTCCTCTCAATCTGGGTTTGGCACCTGCATGAGAGCTGCTCTTGAGGGTCGGTCCATCGGATTTTGAGCGATCAGAAGCGGCGCTATACGACGTCGTCGGCTTAGCGCCTGCTTTCTTGCTGCGTGGCGGCTTAAAAGAGCGTTTTGACTTTTTGGGTGAATTATTTGGACCGCTCACGCGTGACTCCTTATGCTAATTCCTCATGGTGATTCTTCCTGAGGACGGATACTCAATTTGCTGATACTACTCAATTTGCTAATACTCAATTTTAAGCGTAAGCGGGCTGAGTGCGGCTATGCAGAAAAGTCACTTCGGAAGTAACCAAAGCTACACTATGTCTCTAAGTGATCTAATAAACTAAACAAGCGAGCGTGATCGCTCAAATAAAGAAATCCTATCAGTGCCTCAAACCCGGTGGCCTTTTGATAGTCTCTGGCACCTGCTCGGCGGTTACGACCGGATGTCGCATTTCTCCCTCGGCGTAGAATATCTCTTTCGGTTTCTGTCAAGTAGGGGATAAGCACATCAACCCACCGCGCCTGCTGCTCGGTTTTGACGTTCTCGACGACCTGCTGGTGATAGTGACGAATTCGTTTGGCAGGGATAAGGAGACGCGATCGCACATACAGCTCAAATACGGCATCGCCGATGTAAGCCAAGGAGACGGGTGTGAGTGAAGCGAGCTGCGTAGGTGTTAGCTGGCCATCGACTACGGCATCTGAAACTGGGATATCTGAGCTGGCGTTTACAAATTTTTGAAAGCTTAGACGACCAATATCAGGCATAGCAGCCACGGTTTCGATTAGAGATTTTTTAGATTCTCAATAGCAGTGTCTACATTTGGCTGTAAAGATAAGAACTGCTCTAATCGAACCAATTTGACCGTTTGGGTAACCCGAGGATTGCTCACGACCTGAACGCTGCCGCTCTCGCCTTTGGCCTTTTTGACCAAACGAACCAGAGCGCCTAGGCCAGAACTGTCAACAAAATCAATAGTGGATAAGTCCAGAATAATATGGGCTGGACCGTCTTCAATGTACTTATTAAGAACCTTGAGAAAGGTAGGCTCTGAAAAAGCATCTAGAAGTCCAGTTAAGCGAAAAATTTGACATTTTCCCCTAACTTCGCGGGTGCCTCTTAGACTAACCGTTAGGGTAAGCGACTCAGCTATGGGATCCTCCTGGTATGCCTAGCATCGAACGACAATATGACGCTTAAGTATAGGACAAGACTCTGTTGACTGCAAGAAAGTCGAGAGTCTTTTCTCTGCGGCTCTAAACTCAAGACATAGACATCATGCCCTATTAAAGAACAGCATGTTTCACTTGGAGCATATAATTTTGTTCTTTTCACAGACAAGATGACTCTGTGTTAAGCCGTTGGTGCATTCATAGCGTTACTGACAGTTGATTGCTCGGGCGGTTGCTGAGTAGCCGCTTAATTTTTCGATTTGCGATCGCGCATCGTCTGGACAAAATTTGCAAACAGGTAATCGGCGTCGTGGGGACCAGGGCTCGCTTCGGGATGATATTGCACAGAGAAGACAGGCAGCTGCTTGTGGCGGATGCCAGCGACCGTTTGATCGTTCAAGTTGAGGTGCGTAACCTCCACTTGCGCCTCATCAATCGAGCCAGCGTCGAGCGCAAAGCCGTGGTTTTGACTGGTAATCTCGATCTGCTCGCTCAGGCCGCAGGGCTGGTTGAGCCCTCGATGTCCGAATTTGAGTTTGAATGTTTCAGCCCCTAAGGACAGACCAAGGATTTGGTGACCCATGCAGATGCCAAATGTCGGTAGCTGGCTTTCTAGCAGCGCTCGGGTGATCTCTGGCGCGCTGGTAACCGCTGCTGGATCTCCTGGACCGTTAGAGAGAAAAATGCCGTCAGGCTGATAGCTCAGTATCTCTTCGGCAGATGTATCAGCGGGCACCACAGTGATCTGACAGCCGTAGCTAGCCAATCGCCTGAGAATGTTCCGCTTGATCCCAAAATCGAGGGCAACAACTTTCAGTGGGGGATCAATTGAGGGCTCATCACCTTCTTCTGCAGCTGCATCCGTGGTTGCCTTAGTGCCATGATCGTTAGGCTCCTTGCTGGCGCTAAATGCCCAGCTTTGATCAGTGGCCTCGTTCCACTCGTAGATTTCGCGGGTTGTCACCTCTTTAACTAAGTTGAGACCTTCCATAGGCGGCAGCGACTGCACTTGACGTAGCAGTTCTTCTGCGTCGAGAACTTCGCTTGAGATAATGCCGTTCATCGCTCCCACGCTGCGGATTTTACGGGTGAGTTCGCGAGTATCGATACCGTAAATACCGGGAATGTTGTGAGTTTTGAGGTAGTCGCTAAGAGATTGTGTAGAGCGCCAGTTACTAGGACGCTCACAAATATTTTTAGCGATCACTCCGTTGACGTGGGGCTTTACGGATTCTTCATCTTCAGGATTAACGCCAGTGTTGCCTAGCTCAGGATAGGTAAAAGTCACCATTTGACCGCAGTAGCTTGGATCAGTTAGGACTTCTTGATAGCCGGTCATCCCTGTATTAAAGACAACCTCGCCCATTGTGGTACCCACTGTGCCGAATGCCCATCCCCTGTAAATAGTGCTGTCTTCTAAAACAAGGAGAGCAGGCTGAGCAGAAGGATCAAACATAGTGATTTTTGAAGAGTTGGTTATAAAAGAGAGCTTACAGGAAACGCAACCCGTGAAACTGTATACCAATAAGGATTTCTAGGATATTTTGGCTCTTTGCCGCTCAATGATCTGCTTAGGACGCAAGGCATATAAAAAATGAGCAAGGCAAAGGTAGAGACCACTGATGTAACACCTTCGTTATCAAGCCGCGTAGCCAAACTCAGGAACTGTTCAGCTACGCTCTGCTGAAAGTCTTAGGCAACAACGGGCCAAGTGACTCGCAGGTAACGAATGCATCCGGTACCTGCTGCTGTATACGATCTATGTGCGCAATCTATAAGGGTAGAGGCAAAGAGTAAGGGCGCAAGGTAGATTGCCTATCGCCAGGTAATGAGCTGACGCCGCTTGCTGATTTGCTTTCCAATAGCTAAGGCAGCGTCCCGACGAGAGGTCTTGAGAAGCTGTGATGCCGAACGGCTAACAGATCCCTCCTCAGGTGAGGTCGCTGATGTCTCGGCTTGGGTGTCAGCTTCTATTAACTCTTCAGAGAGAGCGTTTTCCTGACGGAAGCTAGCCGAGGCTTGGCTACCTAGAAACGCTGCTGAGCTGAGAATAGATGAAAAGGTATCCTGCAAAGCGAGCTTGTCAACACTATCAACGGTAGAGGTATCTTCAGCTAGCGCCGCAATGGCTTCTTGCACAAGCTTGCTGGCAGCATCAGTCGGCTCTGTTGCTGAAATGGGCACATAAATAGGAGATTGCGATTCAGCTGAGTTGAGCCCTTCAAGCAGCGGAGAGTCGGTAGCACGAGAGTGAAGATCATCTACCGCCAAGGATGCACCCCCAGCGCCTTCCCGATAGGGGATGCCTTCAGTCAGGCTGGCAAGCGTCGGTTGAGTTTCGACTTCAACAGGCGCGTCGGCAATGATCTCGTCAGTGCTAGCGTCATTGTTCAGGCGGCTAGGCTGAACCTGCGATTCGTCAGTGGGCAGTTGGGTAGGTACTTGACGCGTTGGGATCCGAGGTGTTGGGAGCTGAGCCGCCGGGACTTGAGGTGTCGGCACTTGATCAGCTAGAGAGCTGGCGGCGGATGCTTCTGTGCCTGAAGACTGCTGAAGGCTACGCAGAATTGCGCTGCCGATAGGCACATCTTCAGATAACTGTATTTCTTCGATAGTCTGAGTCTCTACTGGCAGCACCGCTACTGAGCTTGCGGGTGTCAGATGGGGAAGATTGTCTTCGGCGCTGGGCAATGTTGTCGCTTGGACGATCGCTGTATTGGCCAACGCTACGTTAGAAGGATTTTGGGCGAAAGCGGCTGAATTGGCTGACTCAGTATTGGCTGTATCGAGAGCGACTAGGCCATTAGCGACTGGCACTGCACTAACAGAGTTGTTAGTGACTGATGAGGTGATTTCACCAGCAGGCGGAACTGCAAAAACCTCTGGACTGTAAGACTGTTGAGGGGCTGAAGAAGACGATAGATAAACAAGAGAAGCATCCGGCGTCCGGTTGGCAAGTGCACTCGGTCTGCTGCTAGATCGCAAATAGGCGCGAACTTGGGCAATGGGATCAGGGCGGGATGACGTGACACCAGCTGTTCCAATAGGCTGGCTGACGGTACTGATCAGCGCTTGGGTGTCGAGATCGCTGCTTGAAAGGATGTCAGCACTAGCCGGATCTGTGGCGGTAGGCTGCCGTGCGATCGCCTTCTCACTGATCTCTCCACTGTAAAGTCCTTCTACAAAGGGCTGGGCATCAGCCGACAGCTCTGAAATGAATGACCCGTCGCGATCTGCAACTGTCGATTGAGCGCTATCCGCTTGATTCCCAGAAGGAACCTCAAAACTCCACTGGCTGCTGGGGATATTGCTGCTTTGGCTGCATCCAGTTATGGCAGTAAGAATGACGGCTGAGGCAGTGACTTTATGCATTAACTTCTCGACTTTCAGTGGTATCTGCTTGTTTCTGATGGGGGGTGCTCTCGTCTGACATATTGAGAGCGCGTCTATAAAGAGTGGCTGGTCGGCTCTTTGCTACAAAACAGCTTTTACCTGCTGGGGGCTGACGGTTTCGGTGCTGTTGGATTCACGATTCCTACTGGATGCGAAGTACTGTGAGGAAAAACATACTCAGCATAAAAGTAGCACCCTCGTATCAATTGTTGAGGTTGTCTACTGGTAATTACACGAACTCTTTAATATTACCAGCCTTTAAATGTTGTCAGCTAAGGATGTGAGACCCTGATGCTGTAAGACTGATGCTGTAAAAATGCTATAGGGACACCCTTTGCTTCCCGATAAGAAAGACGGAACTTTGGCGGTAGAAGTTCCGTATGATTCAAGGAAACGTAAAGGCTGAAGCTGGCTGGCATTTTTTGAGCTTATGTGGTGTATTCCGCATTTATTTTGACGTAGTCGTAGCTGAGATCGCAGCCCCAGGCCAGTCCTTTACCGGGGCCACCGCCCACATTGATTGCGATTTTGACCGGATGCGCGAGTGCTTCGATACCCAGGTTTTGTGCCTCGCGGGGGGATGAGTCAGCTGTTTGTGCACTGAGCAAGATCTGAGACATCGCTTGGGTGCTGCGCTCTGAGCGCTGCTTGAGATAGGCGCTGGCAGCGGCGCGATCAAAGGGTTGCGGAGTGCCCGCTTGCATGAGCGTGAAATCGCCCAGCAGAATGCTCAGTTCGCTTTGCTCGAAGGGGACGCCTGCACGTCCTGCCGCGCCAGCAATTCGTCCCCAGTTAGGGTCGCGGCCAAACACAGCGGATTTAACCAGTGAGGAGCCTGCGACGGTGCGAGCGATTTGGTTGGCGGCGCGATCGCTCATGGCCCCACTCACCTCAATCTCGATCAGACAGGTGGCCCCTTCACCATCGCGAGCAATGGATTTGGCTAAATGGATGCAGACCTCGCTGAGCATGGCTTCTAATTTGTCGGCCTCAGGGCCTGCAGCAGTGATCGCGGGCGTGCGCGACTCGCCATTGGCCAGCGCTAGCAGACAGTCGTTCGTACTGGTATCACCGTCTACCGTAATTTGGTTAAAGCTTTTCTCGGTGGCCCGGCGCAGCATATTCTGCCAGAGCTGCGGGGAAACGGCTGCGTCGCAGGTGATGAAGCCGAGCATGGTGGCCATATTGGGATGGATCATGCCTGATCCTTTGGCAATGCCGCCGATGCGCACCGAGCGATCGCCAATTTGCGTTTCTAATGCAATTGACTTGAGAATGAGGTCGGTGGTCACAATTGCTCTGGCTGCTTGCGTTCCGCCTTCGGGAGAAAGGGCGGCAACGAGATCGGGAATGCCTGCTTTGAGAACGTCTATTTTGAGGCGCTGACCAATGACGCCAGTCGAGGCCGTCAGGATCTCGCGGGTGGACAATCCAAGGGCACGGGCGGCACTTTCGGCGCTGCTAAGAGCGTCCTGCTTACCTTGCTCTCCAGTGCAGGCGTTGGCTTGACCCGCGTTACAAAGAATTGCGCGAGCGGCGGGTTTTTCTTCTAGTAAGTTCTGGCAGTAGTCGATGCAGGCCGCGCGCACTTGGCTAGTGGTAAAGACACCAGCAGCGATCGCCTCACAGTCTGACACAATCAACGCGAGATCAGGTGCGCCAGAGGGCTTTAATCCTGCCGTAATGCCTGCCGCGCGAAAGCCTTTAGGCGCTGTAATACCGCCTTCAATTACCTGCCAGTCCGCCATAGTTTGCCGTGTTCTCGTATGTGTATGTGCTGAAGTGCATGTCGAGTGAATCTCAGGGATTATATCAGGAAGCCGAAAGCGACAGAGTTGGGAGGCGCTGACTCTGAAAGCTGCTGACTCTGAAAGCTTATGATTAAAATCAGCGTATCTATAACTTTAATGTCAGTCAGTTTTGTCTTATAAGCTTTCGCTGAAATCTTTGGCTAGTCTCTGGACGCTTATCCGGACCTCTGCACCCCACCGGGCAAGATTAGAGGCTACGAGGACGGGCGATTGGCTAGTCGGTGGTTGGCTGACCGGCAGCTTGCTGGTGGGCGGTGTGCTCATGGGGATAGCGCCCGTAAATGCCTGGCCTTTGGCTTGGGTTGCATTGGTGCCGCTATGGCGGGTGATCCATCTACCCCAGCAAAATATTTGGCGGATCTTCGCTGGGGCCGCGCTGTGGGGGATGGCCTATCACGGAACGGCGCTTTCTTGGATTATGGGCCTACATCCGATGACTTGGCTGGGCATTCCCTGGCTAGGCAGTCTGGCGATCGCCCTATTTGCCTGGTTATTTATCACGCTGTGGGGGGCAGCCATTGGCACGATCTGGGCCGGGATTATGGTTGCGCTTGATCGCTGGCAGCCGATGACAGGTGCAACGCGCGTAGTGGTCGGGACCGCGCTGTGGTGCGCTTTAGAGTGGGTGTGGAGCAAAGGTCCGCTGTATTGGACGTCGCTGAGCTTTACTCAGAGTCCTCATAATCTACTGGTTTTACAGCTAGGCCAGCTTTCGGGACCAGTCACCGTAACCGCCTCGATTGTGGCGGTTAATGGATTGCTAGCAGAGGCGTGGTGTCGGCAGGCGAGGTGTCAGCCGGGACGATGTCAGCAACCGGTGAGTCGCCGCGCGAATTGGCGTTTGGGTCTGAGGGGCTGGTTGAGATCTCGGTATCTTGGGAGTGCGATCGCGCTTTTTCTCAGTCTGCATTTATTAGGCTTTGGGCTCTATACTCGCCCGCTGGCAGATGGGACTTCTCAATCACTAGACGTAGGGCTCATCCAAGGCAATATTCCAACCAATCAAAAGCTGACCAGAAAAGGCATTCAAACTTCTCGGCAAATCTATTTGGACGGGTACGAGGCGCTAGCCGCACAAGGCGCACAGTTGGTCCTCACGCCTGAGGGCGCGATTCCTCAGCAGTGGAACTCGTTTTTACAATCGCGCAATCTGCTACAGCGGGCAGTGGTTAAAAACGCGGTGCCGCTCGTGCTCGGTACGTTTGTGCATGAGTCTATTGCAGACAGGCAGAGTCCACTGACGCAGAGCTTACTGACGCTGACGGCTGAGGGTGAAGTAGCTGGCCGCTATAACAAGGTGAAGCTGGTACCGCTCGGCGAATATGTCCCATTTGAAGCGGTTTTAGGCTTAGTGATTGATCGGCTCTCACCCCTCGGTGAGAGCATGGCAGCGGGACGATTTGATCAATTGCTGGAGACGCCCTTTGGCCCAATGGGGGCTGGCATCTGTTACGAGTCGGCCTTTGCTGAACTGTTTCGTCAGCAGGTGAGCCGAGGGGCGTTGGCGATTTTCACCGCCTCTAATAACGATCCCTACTCACCACGGCAGATGAAACAGCATCATGCTCAAGATGTGATGCGAGCGATTGAAACAGATCGATGGGAGGTAAGAGTGACCAATACCGGAATTTCGGGCGTAGTGGATCCAAAGGGGCGATCGCACTGGCTCTCCACACCGAATGAATACACAACCCACATAGCCCATATCTATCGGCGGCAAACTCGCACGCTGTATGTGTGCATGGGAGATTGGCTAACGCCGCTGCTCTTAGCCATAGCGGGCGGTGTTATTTTGCGTCAAGTGGGGCGACGGCAGCGAGTAAGCTAATCGACCGTCACGACTATCTAGCGCTTTCTGTTTGGGGCTGCTCTTGACTCTGTTCTGAGGGATCGGCTGGGGGCCGGTCTAATTCCCCTTTGATTGCGGGCACTGGCTGCGAAGGATCGGTTTGTGTGGCTAACGTAACCGGAAGCTGCACGATAAATTCACTGCCTTCTCCCTCTATAGAGGTGAAGGTAAGCCGGCCATTGTGCTTCTCACTGATAGTGGCATAGCTAATAGAAAGACCGATGCCAGTTCCCTTGTTGGCCGGTTTTGTTGTGAAAAAAGCCTCTAAAATCTTGTCTTGATTGACCTCTGGAATGCCAACACCCGTATCCGCCACAGAAACCTCAATCCAGGGCATATCAAAAGGGTCTCGAAAAGCAACGGTGCGCACTCTAATTTGGTGGTTTTCACCAGCTTGATGGCTTTCATCGCTGCTTTCTTGGGTTGGATGTTCGCTAATGCTGGCACTAGCGTTGATCGCGTCAATTGCATTGGATATTAGGTTGATGAATACCTGCTGGAGCTGGCCGGGATATCCTTTTAGACTAGGTAGCACGCCATAGTTTCGCACAACGCTAATCTCTGGCCGATTATCGGTGCCTGCCAGACGATGATGCAGAAGTAGCAGTGCGGCGTCTAAGCCGGCGTGAATATCGACTGAGGTTTTATCGGCTTCGTCCGCATGGGCAAGATTGCAGAGCGATAGAACCATTTTCTGAGCATTTTGGGCATTGGTCTGCATCTGCGCTAGGCGTTCAGATAGCTCCTGTGTCAGTCGATGAGGGTTGGATAAATTGCTGTGATCAGCGAAATGGGTTACCTGCGTTCGCACAGTGCTCAAGCTGGTGTCAATCGCCTGTAACGGATGGCTCATTTCATCGGTGATTCCAGCGACTAAACGGCCTAGGCTGGACATTCTTGCGCTTTCGACTATTTGGCGCTGAGCTCTCTCCAGCTCTGTGCGGGCTTTGTCTAAGGCCAATGTTTTGTGCTGGAGTGAAGCTTGGGTTTGCTCAAGTTCGTGATGATCAATTTCAAGCTGGCGGTTGGCGCGACGCAGCCCTTTTTCTGCGGCCTTCTGACGATAAAGGTATTGGCCAATCCGAGAGAGCAACGTCACCCAGGCGATAATCAAAATCCACAGACTCGTCATACTCCAGACTCCAGACCAGAACAGACCTCGGCCATAGCGCTTGAGATCGCCCTGTATTCGGTTGTCTAACAGCTGCGTCCACTGCTGTATGCCGCTGGCGTAGCGTTCCTTCTGTGTCTGATATGATTCGCCAAACAGCAGGGTTAAGGCTTCTTTTTTGTCTCCTTTTTCGACGAGTTCGAATGCTTGATTTTCGATCTCAACGCGCTTGAGATGGGCTTCGTTGATTTGATCGGCGTGGCGGTCATACGCATCAGGGGCGATCGCGATCGCTTGGCCAATATTCTCGCTTAGGGCCGGTTCGTATGCTCGATAGCGCTCTTCCCAAGCCAAATCTCCGGTTGCAGCGGCCATCCGAGATGACATGGTGAGCACTTCGTCAAGATGAATAATCTGACCACTGAGCTGCTGCAGCCTAAAATTAGTGACCACCCCGCTCTGAAACTCATTGGAAATTTTGTAGGTTTGAAAACTACTGAGCGCAACGAGGATGAGGCTGATCGCGACTGCACCCATAAGGACCTGCGTCAGAAGGTCATGGGACAGTTTTCCAAGCCGGGGAAAAGGAAATTTCATTGGGTAGCTGTGAAACGGTTACCTACAGCGTCCCCATCTTCACGGCCTTGGGTAGAGGGCGGCAGTACAAACGCAACCGGTTCACAGAAAAACTAAGTAAATGCACCGAATTAAGTAAGGTGCATTGCAACTTTGACACATTCATGCTGATTGTCGGTAGAGATATTATCTTTAGGCAGACTTGCCTGGGTCCAACGTCTCTAACAAATCATCGACTGCGATCGCCGCTAGCACATCGCCAAACCGGGGGCCTTGCGCAAACCGACAGCCTAAATTTGTCAACGCCGCTAGCTGTGTGCCTGTTTCAATACCTTTGGCAATCACCGCAATATCTGCGCTGCGGCCTAGATCAATCATGGTTTTGACAATCTCAACGTTGCCAGGAATGAGCAGTGCTTCTACAAACGTATGATCGATCTTGAGCGCATCAACGTTGAGCTGGTGCAGGCGGCTCAGCGAAGAGTGACCTCTGCCAAAATTATCTACGCACAGTCCAAACCCTGAGTCTTTGAGCTGCTGCAGGGCCGTCACAATACTCGGATCGCTACTCAGCAAAATCTGCTCGTCGATTTCTAATTGAAAAGCAGAGGGGGGTAGTCCATATTCGCGCAGTCCAGACTGCCACTGGGAGACTAGCTGCGGCCACCTGATTTGGAAGAGAGAGAGATTGACATGCAGCGATAGGGTGCTACCAGCAGGGTGCGATCGCCATTTTTTTAGCGCCTGGCAGGCCGTTTGGATGACCTGGGCACAGATCTGACGAACGATACCGATATTTTCAGCAACCTCGATGAACGCGTCTGCCTCTAGAACGCCTCGGGTGGGGTGATGCCAGCGCAGGCGCACGTCTAGCCCTGAAGGCTTTTGGGTCAGCAGCTCAAAGATGGGCTGATAGTAGAGGTGGAACTGGCCATCGCTTAGGGCCTGACGCAGCTCGTTTTCTAACGTCGGGCGGGCTGTCAGCGCTGGTTGGCGCTGGTCTTGCATGCCAATATCGAACACCGAAAAGTGTTGTCCCCCCGGCAGCATTTCGTCTTGAATCAAGATAGGTGAGCTGCTTGGTTCTGACGCATTTTGGCCTTGCTGCTTGATTTGATCTTGGAGCTGAGTGTTGAGCTGCGCTTTAACCCGGTTTTTAATTTGCCGCTTGGCATGGCGCATGGCTGTGTGGGCATCTTTGAGAGCTGCTTCCGGCTGACGGTAGCCCAGCGTGCCAAAAGTAACGCCGATGCTGGCACTGATAAAAACTGTTTGCCCGTTAAAGACAAAGGGCGTCTTCAGCTGATTTTGTAATCGTTTGACAGCCTCGATCGCATGCTCTTGGCCCGAAATACCGTCGAGTAGCGCCGCAAACTCATCGCCTCCTAACCGAGTGACCAGATCACTCTTGCGCAGCGATCGCTCAATTTTATCGGCGACCTGCTGAAGTAAGCGATCGCCCACTTCCGGACCAAGCACCTCGTTCACAGGCTTAAAGTCGTTGAGATCAATCAAGAGCACCGCATACAAATGGGTCGGCTGACGGCGCGTGATCTCAATAGACTGGGTTAGGCGCTGTAGAAAATAGCTGCGATTGGGCAAGCCTGTGAGGGGATCTTTCAGCGAATTGGGCTGTGAGGCATTGCGTCTGAGCAGGTTGGACTGAGCTTTTAACAGGCGATGTAAGGCAGATGTGAGACCGGCTGTGCGCTCTTTGACCCGCTGCTCTAAATTCGCTTTGGCGAGTTTGAGCTGATGAGTCTGATACCTGAGTTCTAGCTGCGCGACTACTTGGCGACTCAGCGCTTGCAGGGCCTGCTGTTGCTGCGCTGTAAACTGCCGAGGCTTGTAATCAATCACGCAAAGCGAGCCCAGCGCATAGCCATCTGGCGTGAGCAAGGGTGCGCCCGCGTAAAAGCGAATGTAGGGAGGGCCACTCACCAGCGGATTGTCACAGAATCGCGGGTTCTGATGGGTATCTTCCACCACCATGACATCCGAGCCCTGAATTGTATGGTGGCAGAACGCAATATCGCGGGGAGTCTCAGCAACATCTAAGCCTACGTTGGCTTTGAACCACTGACGATCAGCATCGATCAAGCTGACTAAGGCAATCGGCGTTTGGCAAATATGGGCGGCGAGCTCAACAATGTCGTTATAAGCGGCCTCAGGCAAGGTATCTAAGATGCTGTAGTCCTGAAGTTTCGCAAGACGTAGGGTTTCTTTTGCGGGCCAAGGGACTACTGTCATAGGTTAACGGTGAGCGCTCGACGCAGGTCTCAAAAGCAGAGGCCGCTCAAATTACTCGGGTTGAAGATGACTCGAATCAGCGTTCGATAGGAACGCCTCTCTCAGATTCTACACCCTCTTCTCAAGCCCCCATTCGGTCTGTAGATATTATCTTAGAACAAACACGTTTTTGTCGATTTGTGGCATGAAGCGGTGTCTATTCATACTGAATTCCTCCAAATCAAAAAATACCTATACCCTCAATCCGTACGCACACTATCCATCCAGTCGAATACTCGATTCCATGCCCACCAGCGATCAGGATCTTGCCCCTGCCGCTGACAGGCTAGGCTGCTGATGAAGCCAACATGACCGCCTTGAGCAGTCAGGATTAAATCGATTGAGGTGTTGGCGGCGCAGGCGTCTTCTATCTCGGGTACAAGCGCGGGGTCAAATAGCGGATCGTCAGCGGCATATAGAATGAGCGTGGGTTTCTCAAGCGCGGGCAGCAGATAGAGCCCGCTGGTGAGGGTGTAGTATTCTTCGACAGAGCGCAGCCCTAGGCGAGGAATCACCATTTCATGATCGAAGCTCCAAATGCTGTGAACTCGCTGTACGGCTTCAGGATCAAAGGCCGTCGGATGATCTTGCTGAAGCTGATTAAGCAATTCTTTGAGCTTACGGGTGATGGCTTTTTCGAGATATTTGCCGAGAGGGGCATGGGTGAGGTAGGTGAGCGATCGCAATGACTCCAGCGCCGGACAAATGACCGCGCAGCCGCCTACCTCATTACTGGTTATTTTCAGATCTTGGCCCCATATTTCGACCGTTTGCGCGGCCTTTACGCCCCACAGTGCTAGCAGTCCCCCTAGAGAAAATGCGGTAAACCAAAAAGGCGCTGGGCAACCCATTGCCTTCGCTGCCGCTGCAATTCGCACGAAGTCTTCCCCCTCGTACAGCCCATCTGAGGTGAGCGCGGGCGAGAGTTTTGCCGTTTTGCCGTGAGCCCGCCAGTCAAAAATAACGACCGCATAGCCTTTGGCGTACGCCTTACGGGCCATAATTCGCAGGAACCACTGATTGTCTAAATCACCTGTAATGCCATAGGTGCCAACAATCGTTCTAGTCGCATTTGGTGGAATCGCCACCCGTCCATAGATAGGAACGCCGTTTGCGCCAGTAAATATTTTTTCTTCAAACGCTGGTTCAGGCTCACTTAGGGTGCTTTGCCAGTGGTTGCCCGCTCGCAGCCCTACATACAGCGTCATCAGCAGTCCATTGCTCAGCGGCCAAGGGGCCCGGTAAGGGGCTGATCTCATCTGAGTTCTGCCACTGTAGGATTTTGGATCTGTGTGAGCAGATCGTAAAAGGGCTGCCAGTTATCATCTTCGGCAATCGGTGCCCAGATAGCTTCGATTTGCGGGCGCAGAAGAGTGGTCATTGGGTTGGTAGCGTGCAAGCCGCTTTGAACATCAGCCATTTTTTCTGGCGGAAGCTGGCTGAGGGCTTGTTGGTAGTGCGATCGCCATCTCTTAATGAACGGACCTGCCGCTTCGAATTCAGCATTTTCAAGCACTGCCGCTAGAATACTATCCGGCTCATGTTGCCAACTGGGATCAAACTGCTGAGTTAGAGCGGCGAAAAAGCCAGGGTAGCTGATATGGCTTTCTTCCAGCAGTGTGAGGGTTTGATAGATCAGATCGCGCTGGTGATTGGCTCCCAGTAGGGGAGCGAGTGAAGTCGGAAAGCCGAGCTTTTGCAGGAAGCGATCGCTATACGCCTGAGCATACTTAGGCTGATAGTGTGCTAAGCCTGCTTCCAGACCCGCCTCATCGACTATGTCCGTCAGCGCCACAGCCAGCTTCTCTAAATTCCAATAGCACGCACCCGGCTGATTGCCGTAGCAATAGAGCCCTGAAGAGTCAAAATAGGCTGCCGTAAACTTCGGATCGTACTTATCCATAAAGGCGAAAGGGCCGTAGTCAAAACTTTCGCCCGTAATCGACATGTTGTCGGTATTGAGCACCGCGTGGCAGAAGCCTGCCGTCATCCACTGGGCAACCAGCGTAGCGAGGCGCTCGCCCAGTTCGATAAACCACTGGGCGTAGCGATCTTGATGGTCGCTCAGCGAAAGCAAATGGGGATAGTAAATTTCGATCACATGATCGAGCAGCTTACGAATCAGGGCTGGCTGCTTGAGATAGTTCAGACGCTCGAACGTGCCAAAGCGAATATGGGAATGGCTGAAGCGCACCATTACAGATGATCGCGTCGGTGAGGGCTCATCACCGCGATAGAGCGATTCGCCAGTTTCGATCAGGCTAAGCGTGCGCGAGGTATTGACGCCCAAGGCATGTAGCGCTTCAGAGGCCAGCACTTCACGAACACCGCCCTTTAAAGTCAGCCTGCCATCGCCGCCGCGAGAGTAAGGAGTCGGGCCTGATCCTTTAGTGCCAAAATCATAGAGTCTACCGTCGATACCCCGGACTTGGCCGTAGAGAAAGCCGCGACCGTCGCCTAAGAACGGATTGTAGCTACGAAACTGGTAGCCGTGATAGCGCAGAGCTAAAAAGGTATCGTGACCGGAGAACTGACCAAAGGCTTCGATAAAATCGCGATCGCTCACCCGATCCGGCGATAGCCTTAACTGCACTAGCACCTCATCGTTGCGAAAGCGCAGGATCTCCTGGGGAAATTCGGCGGGCGTCACAGCATCGTAGTAATCCTCTCCTAACGCTGCTAAATGAGACTCATACGGCAGGCTCAGCAAGGGATTGGGCATAGTAGATGTGTTTGTTCGTACCGCAAGAGGTGGATTCAAATGTGACGTCGCTGGCTGTATTTCAGACCGGCTTACTCGCTACCGGTTATGCGCTTCAGCTGGAGAACATCCGACAGCTTGCGGATTTGAGCAAAGGTTTTGTCGAGGTGCTCATGGCTGTAGATGTCGATACCCAGATCAATTTCAGCAATTTGATCGGGGTGGGTTTTGACGCCAGCGTTATGAACGTTGATTTTCAGATCTGACAGACGGGTCAAAATATCTTTGAGAACGCCCACTCGGTCAATAACTTCAATTCTAATCTGAACGGGATAGGTATCTGGCTGGCCTTTGGCAGTATCTGGCTGGTTCCAGCGCAGCGGAATCAGCCTTTCGCCAGGAACGTTTTCTACATTTGAGCAGGTTTGTCGGTGAACCCCAATGCCCCTACCGCCTCTAGAGACAACACCCAGAATCTGCTCTCCTGGCAGCGGATGACAGCAGCCTGCAATATAGTGCATCAGCCCTTCTAGGCCCGCGATCGGGGCATGGTCATGACCGTTGTCTCGATTCGGGACGGCTTTGACAGCGGGAATTTCATCTTCTAGCGTGTTAGCGCTAGTCTGAATAGGCTGGGCTTCTTTAACCGCCTCTTGCAGCCGGTTGACCACCGCATTTAGTGTGACTTCACCATAGCCAAGAGCGGCTAAAAGATCCTCTACAGAGGAATAGTTACAGCGCTCAGCTGTCGCCTGAGCGGGTTCAGACTTGAGTAACGCCTCAAGTCCGCTTTTACCCATAACTTTTTCTAGCATTTCACGGCCGCGATCGCGGTTATCATCATGGTGGAAGTGCTTATACCACTGCCGAATCCGGTTGCGAGCCCCCGTACTGACGACGAAGTTTAGCCAGTCGAGGCTCGGATGGCTGTTCTTTTGGGTAATAATTTCAACGATATCGCCGTTTTGCAGCTGGGTATCGAGCGTGACGATGCGGCCGTTGACCTTAGCGCCCGCGCAGTGATTGCCGACCTCGGTATGAATACGATAGGCAAAGTCAACCGGCGTGGCTTTGCGGCTGAGGGGAATCACGTCGCCTTTGGGGGTAAAGGCATAGACCTCTTCATCAAACAGGTTGTCTTTGACACCAGAGAGATATTCTTGGGCATCTTTCAGCTCATTTTGCCAATCGAGCAGCTGGCGTAGCCAGGTGAATTTTTCTTCGTTGCCGCTAACAACCGTGTGGCTATTGCCAGATTCTTTATATTTCCAATGGGCCGCGATGCCATATTCCGCCACGTGATGCATCTCTACCGTGCGGATCTGGATTTCGATGGGGCGACCGTGAGGGCCAATGACAACGGTATGCAGCGACTGGTAGCGGTTAGGCTTAGGCAGGCCAATATAGTCTTTGAAGCGACCGGGAATGGGCCGAAACAGATCATGAACAACAGCAAGGGCTCGATAACACTCGTCTTTTGTCTGGACGATTAGACGCACAGCAGCAATGTCATAAATCTCAGAAAACTCTTTTTGCTGGCGCTCCATTTTGCGATAGATGCTGTAAAGATGCTTAGGCCGACCGCTGACATCTTGGCAGTGAATCCCTAGCTCGTTGATGCCTTTTTGTAGCGTAGTGCTAACCTGCTTCAGGCGATCTTCACGATCAGCTCGCTTTTCGACAATCAGCTGCTTGAGTTGGTTATACGCTTCGGGTTCGAGATACTTGAAGCACAGATCTTCCAATTCCCATTTGAAGCGACCGATCCCCAATCGATTGGCAAGGGGTGCAAAAATTTCTAGCGTTTCACGGGCAATTCGCACCTGCTTTTCAGGGCGCAGATGCTCCAGCGTACGCATGTTGTGAAGGCGATCCGCGAGCTTGACGACAATGACGCGAATGTCTTTCGCCATTGCCAAAAACATCCGACGGAAGTTTTCAGCCTGCTGTTCAGTCTTACTGTCAAAGTTGAACTTCGAGAGCTTGGTGACCCCCTCTACCAGGTGACGGACCTCCGCGCCAAAGATGACTTCGATTTCGTCGGCGCTGACGTCAGTGTCTTCGACCACATCGTGCAAAAAGCCAGCGGCAATCATCGCGCTATCGCCTCCGAGACTACGCAAAAGCCCTGCAACCGCCACCGGATGAGCAATATAAGGCTCGCCAGAGGCTCGCTTTTGGCCCTTGTGAAGCTGGTAAGCAAATTCAAAAGCCTGGCACACTAGCTGGTTCTCGCTAGCAGGGGGGAGCGTCGGGATCTTCTCTAGCGTGGCTAAATTCGCAGCCGAGTCAGCCAGAAGAGGTGGGGCTTCGTTAGCAGCCTGTTCTCGCAGGCAGGAAGATAGCCAGTCGGGCAGCGAACAATCTTGAGGAAGGGCAAGGGCTGTTGCAGTCATGGCTAACAAGATCTCATCAAACGAAGGTTTACAGCGAAGCTAGGCGGCTCAAAAAGTCAAAATTTAGGAGGATAAAGTTAGGTAAAGCAAACAATATCTATTTCAGAAGAAAAACCACACTTGGAAGGAAACTGGTTTTCTGGCAATATTTTGTGAATGAGGAAAAAGACCTAATCCTTCATGGCCTTAAGCTTTGTCATGATTTTTGATTGTCAAGCGCTGATTTTAAAAGTCTAAAGTAATAAAAGCTACAGTATAAGGCTACCCGGCACGATAACTGCGAAAAGCGTCAAGCTTGAGAACGCTTCTGCAAAATCGCTTTCAGCAGCAAATACGCTTTTGTTAGTACATGTGTTCAGAAGTTCGTTCAGAGCTACGCTTTGGCTGATGAAAATATGACAGTTGTTATTAAGCAATAATAAACAAAACTGTTCCTTTGAGAGTAGGTAATTGAGGGAAGGTTAGGGGATCATTTGCCAGCCTGTGGCCTGAAAACTGTAGATTTATGCCGTTGACATTGTTGCCTGACGAGCTTTGCAAATCATTGAGGGATTTGATAGTTACCCTGAGAAAGGTAGAGTCTACTTTATCGATCCCTGAACTGCTGGCAGCTGAAGCCAGCGCTGAGGTAGCCCAGGCTAAAAGAAGCCTGCCGCCAGAGATTGCTCAGATACAAAGGCAGTTTCAAGAAATTTTGGCGGCGATCGCCGCTATTGATTTGCCCCCTGCGGTAGAGCAGCGTTTGCGCCCTTTGCAAACTGAGGCTCATAGGCGTTTGCGATTGTTGGGCATCGAATCTATGCGGCTGAAAACGGCTAAGCAGCAGATGACGCTAGACAAGGTGCGATCGCAACTACAAGCCCATATAGAACAGCTACAGGGCTTTGCTCAGGCGATCGCTGATGAAGCCTGCGGGTAATATGCGATCCCCTCTGTCTCAATCAGGTTTATCGGGTGTGCCCGCTTTATAGTAGTGTGCAGCTGAAGATGCATTAGAATTGCTGCATTCTTTCAGCCTGATTTGCGGCCTATCAGGAGGCTTTCGTGCGCTGCCCTAAAGAACCTAAAACTGAACTGCTGCCCAGTGAAATCACCGAAGGGCTGGCGGGACAATGCTGCCCTAGCTGCCAAGGGAGCTGGCTACCTTTTGATCGCTATCAGCATTGGCAGTCGCTGAACGCCGGGATCGAAGCGATCCCCGATGAAGTGCTGCCGCTCGCTTTAGCGACAGATTACCAGCCTGCCCCTTTGGATAGTCGTGCTGGGCTCTGTCCGGAGTGCGGCAGTTATTTGAAGCGATCGCGCTTAACCCTCCAGCAATCTGCTTTTTATGTTGAGCGCTGCCCGCTCTGTGAGGGGATTTGGTGTGATGCAGGTGAATGGGACGTTTTAGCGGCCTTGGGCTTACATGTGCAAATCCCGATAGTATTCAAGCCCGACTGGCAGGCTCATGTCAGATCGCTAGAGCAAACTGAGCGTCACCGGCTAGCAGCGATTGAGAAGTTAGGCCCCAAGCTAGCTGAACGCGTGTTTGATCTGGGCAATCAGCTAAAGGCCCATCCGCATGGAGACTTTGGCGTCGCTTATTTGATGCGAAAATTTGATCAGTAGTTCCGTCCGGTGGTTGTCTATCCAATGGCAGCACATCCGGCAGTCGCCCATTTGGTTGTTGTGGCCTTTGTTTGCCTATGTCCCTGTTTGCGGTCGAGAATTTTCGGGTGTCTTATCCTGGTCAGTCAGTCTGGGCCGTGGATGGCGTGTCGCTGTCTGTCGAGCCGGGAGAAAAGCTGGGTCTGGTTGGTGAATCAGGCTGCGGTAAGAGCACCTTGGGGCGAGCGGCGATGCGGCTACTGCCACTGGCGACGCGGATAGAGGGGCAAGCTACCTTTGAAGGGCGATCTATTTTAGAGTTTTCGCCTGCTGAGCTGCGGCGCTTTCGCGGTGAGGCGGTTTCGCTGGTGTTTCAAGATCCGATGACGCGACTCGATCCGCTGATGACGATTGGGGATCACTGTGTGGAGACACTGCTGGCCCATCGTCCGGAGCTGGATACAAAAGCGGCTAAGAAGATTGCGATCGCCACCCTAGAGACGGTCAAAATTCCGGCAGATCGCTGGCGGCAGTATCCGCATGAATTTAGCGGCGGCATGCGGCAGCGGGTGGCCATCGCCCTGGCGCTGGTGCTCGATCCTAAGCTAATCGTCGCCGATGAACCGACTACTAGCTTGGATGTGACGGTTTCGGCGCAGATTTTAGATCAGCTCACTGAGCTTTGCTCTGAGCGAAATATGGGGCTGATCATGATTTCTCATGATTTGGCGCTGGTAGGAGAGTACTGCGATCGCATTGCAGTGATGTATCAAGGCAAGCTGGTTGAAACCGGGCCGACGCAGGCTGTGTTTTACAATCCCCAAGCCGAATACACCCAGATGTTGCTGGGCGCAGCTCAACAATTGCAGTCGGCAGGGGCGCAAAATTCAGCCGCCACCTTTCACAATGAGGCTCAAAGTAAGATCCCGCCGCTGCTGAGCTTGCAAAATATCACTAAGCACTACGCGCTAGAGCAGAGTTTTATCGGCAAACTGCTGCGCCAAGAGCCGCCCGCTGCGATCAGAGCCGTCGATGGGGTTTCGCTCGATCTATATCCCGGTGAAATATTGGGCCTGGTGGGTGAATCGGGCTGCGGTAAAAGCACGCTCTCACGATCGCTGCTGCGCATTGTCGAGCCCACGTCGGGCCAGATTGTATTTCAAGGCACTGATTTTACTCACCTGTCGCGCTCAGATTTGCGTGCCAAACGCCGCGATATCCAGATGATCTTTCAAGATCCGTTTGCCTGCTTGAACCCGATGATGACGATTGGCAGAGGGATTGCCGAGCCGCTGCTAATTCATCAGTTGGCCAGTCATACGGAAGCTAAAACGCAGGTAAAAGCGATGCTGGCGCGAGTCGGCCTGACGCCACCGGACGACTATTACGAGCGTTACCCAGGAGATATTTCAGGCGGGCAGCAGCAAAGAGTGGCGATCGCCCGCGCCCTGATTACGCGTCCGAAGCTGGTGATCTGCGATGAGCCGGTCAGTATGCTTGATGCCAGCGTACAGGCCCAGGTCCTAGAGCTCATGCTAGATCTTAAGAGCGAGCTAGATCTGACCTATCTATTTATTACGCATGATCTGTGGGTGGCAAAGTATTTGTGCGATCGCATTGCGGTGATGAACAGCGGCAAAATTGTGGAAATGGGTCCGACTGAGAAAATTTTTAGCGCCCCAGCTCATCCTTATACCCAAACGCTGCTTCAAGCGGCACCGTCGCTCGCAAAAGCAGAGTCCGGCCGGCTGAACTGAATGGGCCTTTGCTAGACAATACAGCTTTCATGAGAGGGGATCGCCCCTGGTAACAATTTGGTAAAGCCGCTATTTTTAAAGCTGTTTTTTAGAGAACCGTTTTCAAGAGAGCCATTTTTCGAGTGCCGTCCTCGAAGCAGCTTCTCGCTTTTGATCCCCTACGGTACTTCAGCAATGACAGTCCAAACCATTCCCGAGTTGGATCTCGAGGCGTTTACCAGCAGCCCGTCAAAGGCGACCTCAAACGCTTTTGTGCAGGCACTTGGCGACGCGCTGTCAGACTTTGGCTTTTTTAGTTTGATTAATCATGGCGTTGACCAACGGCTGATCGACGCGGCATACGGAGCCGCCGAAGCCTTCTTTGCTCTGCCCGATCCCAGTAAAATCCAGTACGAAATTGCCAGCTTCAAAGGCCAGCGAGGCTTTACAAGATTTGGCAAAGAGCATGCGAGAGATAGCGCCGCGCCTGATCTCAAAGAGTTTTGGCACCTTGGACGAGCAGACAACATTTGGCCGCGCGAAGTCCCTCAGTTTCAGCCAGTCATGACGAACTTGTTTGAGCAGCTTGAAACCTGCGCTGGACACCTCATGTCAGCCTGTGCTCAGTATCTTCAGCAGCCCTCGGACTTTTTTGCTGCTGATGTCAGCCAAGGGCAAACCATTCTGCGTGTTATTCACTATCCCCCCATTCCAGAGGATGCGACGCCTGCCAGCCAAAGAGCGGCCCCACACGAAGATATTAACCTGATCACCCTGCTGTGCGAAGCCACCACTCCCGGACTCGAACTCCGCCAGCCCAACGGCCAATGGCTACCCATTCATACTGAGCCCGGTCAAATCATTGTCGATACCGGCGATATGCTCCAGTCTTTGAGCAATGGCCTGCTGAAAAGTACTACTCACCGTGTGGTTAATCCGAACAGTAGTCGCGATCGCCGCTTCTCAATGCCTTTTTTCGTCCATCCGCGGCCTGAGTGCGATCTGAGCCCGTTGCCCAGCTGCATTGAGCGCACCGGGGGGCATCCGCTATATCCGATACAAAGCGCTGCCCAGTACTTGAGCCAGCGCTTAAAAGAAATTGGTCTCGACTAAAAGCACAGACAAGCGACAATCGAGCGATAATCAAGTTAAGTGATCTTGTATTCCGCTGCCTGCACCCATTATCCTCATGGATTTTTCCCAAGCCCTTCCAGTCTTTGTAATCACCCTGCGAGAGGGGGTAGAAGCCGCCTTAGTGGTTGGCATTGTGCTTGCCTGCTTGAGCAAAGCGAACCGCACAGAGCTTAATCGCTGGGTGTACGGTGGCGTGATCGCAGGCATTGTCGGCAGCGTGCTGATTGGTCTGTTCTTGAGTCTGACGCTGGGCCAAGTCCAGTCGGCTGCCCCGGCGTTAAAAAGCGTTGTCAAGCCCTTTTTGGGGGTGACCTTTGGCAGTATTGCGATTGTCATGCTTAGCTGGATGCTGATCTGGATGACGCAGCAAGCAAGAACGATGAAAAGTAGCGTAGAAGGCTCTCTCCAGGATGCTTTAGCAGATTCCGAAGGTGCTAATGTCAGCATTTTTAGCCTGGTGTGCATTGCGGTTCTGCGAGAAGGCTTTGAAACCGTGCTGTTTTTATTTAGTACGCTAGCACAGACCCCGCAGCAAAATGCGGCCAGCTTCTTAGGGGCAGGCGCAGGACTGGTCGGCGCGTTTGTGATTGGCCTAGCACTCTTCAAGTTTGGCGTTAAGATCAACCTCGGCCTTTTCTTTCAGGCAATGGGCATTCTGCTGCTGCTGATTGTAGCGGGGCTGGTCGTGTCGGTGTTTAAGAATTTGGATGCGGCCTTTATGGCCATCAGCATTCTCAAGCCCGAGCTGGATCTGTGTATTAGTATGCAGTCGTGTATATTAGGCCCTCAGCTGTGGGATACCAGCGCGGTGTTGCCCGACAAACAGTTTCCTGGCATTTTGCTCAAGACTCTGCTGGGCTACCGCGATCACATCTATCTGTTGCAGCTCGTGGTCTATGTGGCTTTTCTTGTAGGCGTAGGCGGACGATATTTTCGTAGCCTCAATATCATTCAGCAGGCTAAGCCAGCCGCTCAGTCTCCGGCCAGCTCTAAGGGGTGATCTTTAAGAGGTAATTGTAGTATCGCCAGTCTGGGAAATTCGAGCCTTCACGTAGTCTAAAATTTCTTGAGCTGAGGCGATCGCCGCCTGCCCATCGTTCTGAACATATGTTTCAGCGGGTGTAAGGCCAGCTAGCGCATCTGGATACCGAGTCGGAATATAGAGCTTGTCTAGCGCAGAAGCTGCTTCCATAATCTCGTCAAAAGTAGACCGCTCATCTTTAGGCAGATCTCGCACCAGCCTCACGCATGAGTGTCCCCACGGGTCGAGATCTAAAAACCGCCAGAGGGCCTTTAGCGCTTTTTCACCAGCTTGTTGAGCGCAAAAGCAACTCAGCGCATACTTTTGAGCTGCTAGCAGAACTTCAGCGCCTTCCAAATCATCGACAGCCTGTTTGTACCAGCTTTCAGCTTCCTGAATCAGCTTTTTCTCGCTCATAAAGGACTTTCCCTTCCCTCAAAAGCTGTGCAATAAACGGTCTATCCTTGCATCGCGATAGCTCCTCGGGAGTATACACGATAGCGTCTACTGCACGCGGTGCATCCATTAGCAAACTCAAAACTTTGCCAATGCGCTCCAGTGGCCGAATATCGCACTGCCACAGCATAAACAAGTCTATATCCGACCGGCGAGTCGCATCACCACATGCCCAAGAACCAAACAAGATAATTTTCTCAGGATCGAATGCTGCCTTGAGACGCTCAGTTGCCTGATCTAACCAAGGTTGGATAGTTTGTATATTTTGTTTCATAGCTGATTACTCAAGACCCTTTTGATCAAAGCAAGTAACTAAGCGCTCCCGATCGAACAGGCTCCATTCATAATAAGAGAGCTGGCAGCGATCTGCCTATTGTTTTATCACCAAGCGCCCTTTCTATGCTCGAACTCCATAGTCACACCACCTGCTCAGATGGCAGGCTAAGTCCGGCAGAACTGGTGAAGTTTGCGGTGGAAAAGGGCGTCAGGGCGCTGGCGATTACTGACCACGACACGATGGCCGGATGGGATGAGGCGATCGCCACTGCCACTCCTCTCAACTTAGAAATTGTGCCGGGACTAGAGCTGAGCACCGTCTATAACGGCCGCTCTATGCACATCTTGGGCTTTTATCCTGATGCGCAAAAGCTGCAAGCCCCACTGGCAGAACGAGTAGAAGGGCGCAAACGCCGGGCTCGAAAAATGGCCGATAAACTGGCCGATCTTGGCTTTGCGATTACGCTTCCTGATATGTCTAGCTCAATGGCACCCGGCCGCCCTCACATCGCCAGCGCGCTTAAAAAAGCCGGGCACGTCAGATCTCACAACGAAGCTTTTGATCGCTTTTTAAAGGATGACGGCCCTGCCTACGTCCCTTACGAAAAGTTCACGGCGCAACAGGGCATCGCGCTTTTGCTGAGTTGCGGCGCAGTGCCTGTGTGGGCACATCCCTACATTTTTCGTGGCGGTACCGTGGAAACTGTCTTGCCGGAGCTGATAAAAGCCGGACTGATGGGTATAGAGGTCTATCATCCTACTCATAGCCCTAGTCAAACCCGCAAGCTAGAAGAATACTGTCAAACCTACGATCTGCTTATGACAGGCGGCAGCGATTATCATGGTCCTAAACGCGAAAAGAATCCTGACTTTCGCGATTTGAACGATCTGGCAGTGCCGCTAACGCTTCTAGCTCCCCTCAAAGCTACCGCTGCCCGGCTCAAATAAAAAGCAGATGGTAAGAAGCCCCTACCATCTGCTTTCTTTGATAC